>JAPKAI010000105.1 GCA_028825335.1 Gammaproteobacteria bacterium
TCGGCATGGAATCGCCGGGACTCACCGCGAGCCTGGCTATTGCGAGACACATTGCCGATCGCGTTGAGTTGTAGAGCCGATCTGATTTCGGGGACCCTACAGTGTCTGTGTCTGTTATTGCATCGGTTCAATCTTGCAAGTGCTAAGTCTAGATTCGATCAATGCTCAATCTGCGAGTCACTCCTGTCGAAGTGTAAGCCTATTCCTTTGCAGCGATCACCGCGGATTTTAGCCGTCGTTATCCAGACAATTTTAATGATGTAAAAGTGTCGTTGTGAATCATCGAGAAGTTTTAGCATGAGACAGACTCGGCCCAGGATGTTAAAGGTGCTTCGTGGCGGCCCTTTTTTTGGGCGCCGCAACAGGTAAGAACAAGCCGCCATTCATGAGGAAAAGCATGCAGGCGCTTTTTAGGGTATCGAGGCTATCTATGTGAATAGAAGGAATGGGTGTGCTGTCTATGATGAGCGATTCCCTCTTTCTGCTACCGCTTGTAAGTTTTTCCTACTATTTAATTAGTGAAGGTTTAGCTTACTCCATTGCCACAGAATAGACTCCATGATGAGCTGTGGATTTGGGTTTGTATTAGAGGCTATCTGTCGCCTCGCCGTTTCTAGCTCGGTATAGAAACAGGCCAGCGAACTGGCAACTGCCTGCGCAATTAATTTCTTCTTAGAGGGAACCAACAGCGTGTACATACTTTGAAGCGCAGAATCGTCTTCGTTATCGATGATACCGGTTAGGCTGTATTTAGTAAGTTTAGACAAGAAAGCGGAGAAGTGCTGCAATACTTCGGATTCTCCATTCTTTGCGACTAGCGAGAGCACTTGTTGAATGGATTTCTTACCTGTTTTTAAGTCACAGATACTTTGCAAGAACTGCGCTCTGGCTTGCAGCGAGTCCCCTTCTGCTAGCTGCAGTGCAATGAGTGGCCTCATATCGCTAGCTTCTAGAATAGAGTTTACATTTCCTTCCCCTATGATCGCTTGCAACCAAGAGACAGCAACGTCGGCGTCGGGTACTTGAAAAGCGAGTTTCTGGCAGCGGCTGCGTATTGTAGCCACCAGTCGACCCGGGTGATCAGACACGAGGAAAACGTGAGTATAGGCGTTCGGTTCTTCCAAGGTTTTCAATAGAGCGTTCGCCGCATTGGCATTTAGCAGATGTGCACCCTGTATGATCACCACCTTCGCTCCGCCAGAATGGCTGCTGCGAATCACGAACTCAGATAGCCAGCGTATCTGATCTATCTTGATGTTCTTGCTACCCTCTTCCGGTTCGATTGTTAGGATGTCAGGATGGTTGCCCGTACCGCATTTGAGACAGTTCGAGCATGTTCCGCATGCAATGGCCACATCTACAAGCCCACCTACTGCGCTTTGATCAATAGGCTTCATACACAGGACATATCTCGCAAAACTATCGGCGAAGAGGGATTTACCTAAACCTTCGCGGCCACAGAGCAGGTAGGCATGTGCTAACTGACTAGCTGCGAATGCACGGCCAAGCTGCGCCCACTGAGCACCCTGCCACGGGAAGGGAGCACTAAGGGCATTAACTGAATTTGAAGGCGCCTCGGTCATCGTTTTCTCTACTTTATGTGATTCTCGAAAGGCCTAGCTCTAAGGCAGCTAACAAATCCAGTTTAACTTCCTCTAACCCCTTGGATGCATCGATCACCTTGCAGCGCTTGGGTTCCGCTTGCGCGATATCAAGATAGCCTTGCCGGACGTGACGGAAAAAACTCTGCTGCTCTCGCTCGAACCTGTCGAGTTGGCCTCGATTGCTAGCCCTTTCCAATCCTATTTCTGGGTCCAGGTCTAAGATGAGTGTCAGATCAGGTCTCAGCTCCCCCTGCACTAGTGACTGCAATTGGCCTATCGTCTCCACGCTCAGTCCCCTCCCCGCTCCCTGGTAGGCGAATGTGGCATCAGTAAATCGATCGCAGACGACCCATTTTCCTGCCCCGAGTGCGGGTTCAATAACTTTATCTAGGTGCTGTGCTCTAGCGGCAAATACGAGTAATAATTCAGTTAGCCCAGACATAGACTCTTCGTGTACAGCCAGTAAGAGATCTCTGATCCTTTCTGCCAATTGTGTGCCGCCCGGCTCTCGAGTAAGCACGTATTCAATACCGCGCTGCTCTAGATACTGCGTGATGAACGCAATATTTGTGCTCTTGCCTACTCCCTCTGCACCTTCTAGAGTTAGAAAGAGGCCACGCTTATTTGTCACTGTTTTCACTTTTATTTCCAATTCGCATTGCGCGGATAGCTTGAGCTAAATCAGGCATTCCGGTCTAGTCGTTGGAGCCTAACTGATACTCGCGAACCGCAGCATTATGTTCTTCCAAAGAACGCGAGAACTGATGACTCCCATCGCCCTTTGCCACAAAGTATAGAAAGTCAGAAGCAGAGGGGTTAAGAGCTGCTACGATGGATGCCTCTCCACTTAACGCTATCGGTGTCGGCGGTATGCCATCGATTCGATAAGTATTATAGGGAGTCTCCTCTAATAAATCTGCACGCGTGATATTGCCGGCATAACGATCGCCCATTCCATAGATAATCGTCGGATCCGATTGCAGTCGCATACCTAAATCTAGTCGGCCTACGAAGACCCCTGCGATGAGGCCGCGTTCGCTGTTTCTGGCAGATTCCTTTTCGATAATAGACGCCATAGTGAGGGCTTCATAGGAATTGGCAAAGGGTAAGGAGCCTAGTCGAGATTCCCAAGCCTCGCTTAATACAGTGTTGAGCCTTGCGTTCGCTCTGCGCAATAGCTCGATATCCAGAGTTCCCTTTGTGTAAAAATAGGTATCAGGATAGAGCAGGCCTTCGGGATTCTCGTAGTCCAAGCTCATCTGTTGTGCAATGTCTGCAGGGCTACTATTATTTAAACTGCTGCGTATGTTTCCTGCGCTCCAGAGTGCATTAAGTGCCTGTTGAAAAGTCCATCCTTCTACAAGAGTTATTCGATACTGCACGGATTCGCCACGTACAATTTTATCCAGCAACTGCGCCGGCGTGATTCCAGAGTGAAGCTCGTACTCCCCTGTTTGGATACTGTTTTCAGCTCCTTTTAGTCGTGCCCACAATTTGAACAGCGTAGGACTTGGGAGATAACCGGCCTCGGCGAGTTCGATTGCAACTCGTGACAAGGAGCTTCCTGCCATCACTTCAATTTTTACAGGCGATATCTCAGGTGATCGTAAGGCCATCTCTGAAAACAATGACCTATAACTAAGGACAGCGCCTGCGACGAAGATCGCCAGGATAGTCACGCTAGCTATAAGAAGGTGCTGTCTGTTCATCTCGTGTTGTTTCGAAATAGTTTGTTTTGCATCTGTAGAACCACTGCGGCGAAAGACCCAGCTTCCCAGTTTATTCGCCAGTCATCATTCTCATCCTTAATCTCAGCTATTGGCCAAATGCCAAAGACACTATTGCACAGAAAAATCTCACTAGCTGTTTTCAACTCATTAAGGCTAATTTTTCTCCTGAGCACTCGTGTACCCTGCGCCCGGAACTCCTCGATCAGGTGGTTAAGCATAACGCCTTCTACGCCGCTTTTGCTAAGATCTGGTGTAACTAGTTGGTTGTCGATAGTCAGAAGTAAATTACTTCTGCAGCCTTCGATGAAGGCGCCTTGTTCATCCATGCATAAGCCTTCATCGAAATCCGCTGGTATCTGTGCGCTGGCCAATACTTGATCCAACCTATTCAGATGTTTGATGCCCCCTAAAAGCGAATTACTCGAAAGCCTGTGCTGACATACGGCCACTCTAGCTCCGTATTTTGTATCAGGAGCCACATAGTCTATTAACTGAATTATGCGGGTGCAGTCAGCCTGGTCAGGCGGGGTATAGCCTCTGCCACCTTCTCCTCTAGTTACGGTGATCTTTAGGATGATGTCTGCTGTTTTATTGCCCTGCAGCAACTGTGATATTTCACTTTGCAGTAACTCGAAATTCACAGATAGATGCAACGTTTTGCAGGTTTGTTCTAGCCGCTTGAGATGTGCAGACCAGAGTATGGGTTTGTTGGAGAGGACTCTAATGGTTTCGAAACAGCCGTCGCCGTATTGAATCCCACGGTCACGAATTGAAATGTGCTCCGTTTGCTGTCCGTTTATTAAACTCTGCAAGGGGCCGCCTGACATGATTGGGAAACGGCTATTTAAGCCTAGAGAAAATCAAACTGCCGTTAGTGCCGCCGAAGCCAAACGAATTAGACAGCGCGACATTAACTTCCACCTCTCGACTTTCATTTGGAACGTAGTCGAGGTCACAGCCTTCGTCCGGGTTATCAAGATTTATGGTCGGGCTAATCACCTGGTCGCGCAACGTCAAAACCGACACGATTGCCTCGACCGATCCCGATGCACCTAACAGATGACCGATCATCGATTTTGTAGAACTGACGCAGAGCTTATCGGTATGTCCTGCAAAGACAGTTTTAACCGCCTGCGTCTCCGCGATATCTCCAGCCATTGTTGATGTACCGTGGGCGTTTACATATTCCACGTCTGAAGCATTCAGGCCTGCACTATCCAGTGCATTTTGCATACATTGAGCTGCACCTGCGCCACCTTCTGAAGGAGATGTCATATGGTAGGCATCGCCGCTCATTCCGAAGCCAACTAATTCAGCGTAAATATTCGCGCCACGCTTCTTCGCGTGCTCGTATTCTTCGAGCACCATGATTCCAGCTCCATCGCTGAGTACGAAACCATCACGATCTCTATCCCAGGGACGACTCGCGCGCTGCGGATCATCGTTTCTTTGGGAAAGCGCTCTAGCAGCGCAGAAGCCGCCAAGCCCGACCGGTGTGGTAGCCATTTCGGCGCCACCGGCGACCATGACATCAGCCTGATTGTTTGCAATCATATTGGCTGCTAGACCGATGTTATGAGTACCAGTAGTGCAAGCGGTTACAACGGCGATATTTGGCCCCTGCAATCCGAATCGAATTGAGAGTGAACCGGCTATCATGTTTACAATTGAGCCGGGTACGAAGAAGGGAGATACTTTACGAGGACCGGATTTTTGGATAATGACTGTGGTCTCTTCGATGCTGCCGATACCACCGATGCCTGATCCAATAGCGACACCGCCGCGTTTAGGGTCGAGATTGGTCTCATCAATGCCTGAATCTTGAATTGCCTGAACGCCTGCAGCGATGCCGTAGTGCATGAAGGTATCCATGCGCCGAGCCTCTTTGGCGGACATATAGTCAGTGCATTCGAAGCCTTTGACGGTGCCGCCAAACTGAGTGCTGAAGTCAGAAGTATCAAAATGATCAATCGTATTAATACCGGACTGACCATTCTTCATGGCATCCCAGGTAGTCTCGACATCATTCCCAGCGGGAGTAATAAGACCGAGACCAGTAACCACTACTCTTCTGCTACTCAATGCTTTGATCTCCTGACTAAAAACAGTAAACGCCAGATAAACAAAAGCTACTCAAGAATAAACTAAAGTAGCTCAGTTTCGTACTTCTGTTCAGTGTTACAGGTGCGAGTTGATATAGTCTGTAGCCAATTGAACTGTGGTAATTTTCTCGGCCTCTTCGTCAGGAATTTCAGTCTCGAATTCTTCTTCTAGTGCCATTACCAATTCAACTGTATCTAGTGAATCAGCGCCTAGGTCTTCTACAAAAGAAGCAGATGGTTTTACTTCGTCTTCTTTTACGCCCAGCTGTTCGCAGACAATTTTTTTAACGCGTTCTTCAATGCTACTCATATCTTTTATTAGCTCCTAATACTGTTTCTCTAGCGGTGTTGCCAGCGGCCTTTCGAACAGCCCTGTTATTGGATACTCGGATAAATTTCAAACGCACTAATTACTTTACTATCACCAAACTTTGTCGCAATTTAATACTCTTAGTGGGCCTCGCTGATACCCAGCGAATAATTCAGGACGCAAGTTTACCTCTATTTCCATACGATGTAATGCCTAAATTAAAAAATAACCCTCTCACCATAAAAACTCATTAAAATCAATATTTTAGACTTACGCCATATACATCCCGCCGTTCACATGTAGGGTCTCTCCAGTGATGTAGGCACCACTATCGGAGGCTAGAAAACCCACCATCGCAGCGATCTCCTCAGGCTGCCCTAGCCGACCCAGAGGAATCGATAATAGAAGAGCCTCAGCCTGCTTCTGGGGCAAGTCTTTAGTCATATCGGTCGCTATAAAGCCCGGAGCTACGGCATTTACCGTTATCCCCCTAGATCCAATCTCCTTGGCGAGGGCACGACTAAAGCCTTCTATACCGGCCTTTGATGCAGCGTAATTCGACTGTCCAGCATTGCCACTCGAACCCACTACTGAGCTGATATTAATTATCCGCCCCCAGCGAGCCTTGGTCATACCCTTCATGCATGCTTTGCACAGGCGATACATGGAACCAAGGTTTGTATCGATTACGTCAGACCATTCGTCAGCCTTCATTCGCATGAGCAGGTTGTCTTTAGTTATTCCGGCGTTATTTACCAATACTCCCGGTGCTCCGTGTTTTTCGACGATAGCAGACATCATGGTGGCGACAGATTCATCGGAGGAGACATCTAGGCACATGCCCTCACCGAAAATCGAATTCTCGGCTAAATAGCTACTAATATCCTGCGCCCCAGAATAAGAGGTTGCTGTGCCGATAACGGTAAAGCCGCGATTGCCTAGGTCCAAGGCTATGGCACGGCCTATCCCCCTGCTCGCTCCGGTAACAAGCGCTATTGTCGTAGAATCGTTCATGCCCTGTTTTCCTTATTCTTTGGCTCTTTATTCTTAAATTGCAGTCTGCAGATAAAAGTCAGCGGCTATGACGATAACTCGGCTATAGCGCTAGTTAGTCCCTCTGGATTATCGCTTGCAAAGCAGCTTATTTCTGGCTCGATTCGCCTGATTAGTCCACTTAATACCTTCCCTGGACCACATTCGAGCAATTTCTCTACGCCGTTTGCTCGCATACATTTCACAGAATCTACCCACAAGACAGGCATATACAACTGCTTTATTAAGTTTTCTTTTAGTAGATTTGGGTCTTCACTGATCTGTGCGTTTACATTTTGTACTATCGGAATCTGCGGGGAGTTGAATTGCACCCTGTCTAACTCCGCCTGCAGTTGTTCGGCGGCGGGTTTCATCAAAGAGCAGTGTGAAGGAACGCTGACATTCAAAGGCAGCGCTCTCTTAGCGCCAGCCTCTTTACAGAGCACCATCGCTCTCTCAACGGCATCGACATCCCCCGCTATGACGGTCTGTCCGGGTGAATTGAAATTAGCGGCGGAAACCACCTGGCCTTGAGCGGCCTGCTCACATAGACCTGCTATTTTATCGTCAGCTAAACCGACTATCGCTGCCATCTTACCGGTTCCTGCGCTTACCGCAGCCTGCATATAAAGGCCCCGCTGATGTACGAGCTGAATCGCGTCGCTGAAGGCAAGCACGCCAGAACAGACTAGCGCCGAATACTCACCAAGGCTGTGTCCCGCCAATATAGAAGGCTGCGACCCTTGCTGGTCTTTCCAGACTCGCCAAAGCGCAACTGATGCGGCCAGCAGCACAGGCTGTGTAATGTCTGTCTGATTGAGTTGTTCTTTTTGATCAGTCTGACTCACTTGCCAGAGATCTTTACCTAATACAGTTGATGCCTGTGCGAAGGTATCTTCAACCACGCTGAAGTTTGCTGCGAGCTCCGCCAACATGCCTAGCTTCTGGGATCCCTGGCCTGGAAAGATAAATCCAATGTCACTCATTCTTGTATCGACCTCGCTCATTCTTAATAATGTGCCACTTACGTTTAAAACTACAGAGGCTAAACACTCCGCCTCTTAGTTCTCCTCAATGATCGCGGCTACTTTTTCTCTTATCAATTCTGGAATGGCATTTTCTGCCTCCCTTACGGCTTGCTGGATTGCGTAGGCGAAGCCCTCTATCGTTGCGTTGCCGTGACTCTTTATTATGCTGCCTTGCAGGCCTAGCAGGCTCGCACCATTGAAGCGATGGGGATTAATTTGCTCGCTAAGGCTCCTGAATAGCTCAACTTTGCTCTCGCTCGCCGATGAACATGTAGAGCCAGTAAGTATTTGTGAGGACAGTAATTTCTTAACGACATTCGCAACACCGGCACTGGTCTTGATTGTCACGTTACCTACAAATCCGTCGCAGACGACGACATCTGCTCTGCCTTCAAATAAATCGTTTGCCTCAATAAAGCCGACATAGTCGAAGGCTGGACAGCGACCCATCAGTGCTCCAGCATCACGCACTTCTTCTGTGCCCTTGAATTGTTCGGATCCGATATTGAGTAGTCCAACCTTGGCGACTTCGCCTTGTAGAGATTCAGCGAGAACCGAACCCATTACCGCAAATTCAAACAGTTGTTGTGCGTCAACAACGGGGTTGGCGCCCACATCGAGCAGGAAACACTGCCGTGTAGCACCAGGAATGCTAGCCACTATGGCCGGTTTTTGAATACCGCTTATCGTCTTCAGAAGGTGTCTGCCAATCATCAGAAGAGCGCCCGTATTGCCCGCGCTAACCATGGCCTCAACGCGGCCGTCCTGAAGTAATTGCACAGCCTTATACATCGAGGATGTCTTGCCTCTGCGCAAGACGTGCGCGGGCTTATCCTCGTCAGTAATGACGTCGAGTGTATGGTCTATGGAAATACGATCGGCGAGCCCATCAGAAATAGAGTCCAGGTGGGGCTCTATCTGACTTTTATTGCCAACCAGGGTAACTGATAGATCGGAATTTAATTCCAGAGCGTGCAAAGCGGCTGGGAGAGTAACTCTTACCCCTCCATCGCCGCCCATAGCGTCGATTGCTATGCGCTTAGGCAAACTCAAGGCTGGGCGCTCTAGTCTTCGCCGATATCCAGAACTTTCTTGCCTTTGTAGAACCCGTCAGCCGTTACGTGATGTCGACGGTGAATCTCGCCAGTCGTCTGGTCCGTAGATAGCGTAGGTCCCGTAAGGGAGTCGTGAGTTCGTCGCTTGCCACGCCGTGAACGGGTGACCTTGCTTTTTTGAACTGCCATTT
>JAPKAI010000184.1 GCA_028825335.1 Gammaproteobacteria bacterium
TGACCACCAAAAGTATCCTTCCGGGATAAGTAAACCACGCACCAGCAGAGACATCCTTTCTATCGAAAAGCCCTGTTATAATTCCTATCCTGCGAGATACAGTTAACCAGGCAGGCACCTGGAGCGCACTCAATGCTCTTGATGTCAGATTAGTGTTGTTGATTGCTCAGTCAGATCCGAGCTGTCGTTATATTCGATTTTAAAATTGAATAGTGCGTAGAGATAAGAAATGGCTGGGCTCGCGAGATTAAATATGCAAAAAAGCAGGTAGTCTCCTGTGGCAACGCCAAGTGTAGCCGCCATGAAAGCACCGCAAGTGTTCCAGGGTACGAGCACAGAAGTCACTGTCCCAAAGTCCTCTAGCACTCTCGATAAATTTTTCGTCTTCAGATTCATTTCTTGAAAATTATCGGCATACATTCTCGATGGAAGTGCGATGGCAAGGTATTGATCGCTAGTGACCAGATTCGCCGCAAGAGATGTCATTCCCGCTCTTCTCATCAGACCACCACCGGACCGTACGCCTATCATGAGATATTGAACCAGCACATTAAGAGAGCCTGATTTTTCCATCATGCCCCCAAAAAACATCGCAGAAATAATCAGCCAAATTGTGTTTAGCATGCTTTCCATGCCGCCACGGGAAAGCAAATTATCTAATGCAGCATTGCCTGTGCTTGAGGTATACCCGTTTGCGGCAACGCGCCAGATGGTTTCGAGCGCGCCTCCTGTTTCAGTAACAAGCTGAGGCTGCATCACCAGTGCAATCAGCGCTGCAGTGGCGGCGCCAATCAAAAGCGAAGTAAATGCGGGCTTCCGAAATGCAGCCAGTACCAAGGTGATGATGAGAGGCAGCATCAACAGCGGGCTTAGGTTGTAATTCTCAGAGATAGCCACTGAGATACCGTCAATGCGCGATTGATCGATATCAGCAGCTGATGTGAGAGAGAAATACCCAAACACAATTAGCGCAAGCAATATCGCAGGAACCGAAGTCCAAAGCAGAAAACGAATATGTTCAAACAACTCAGTCGCGGTGACTGCGGCGGCAAGATTGGTCGTGTCAGAAAGAGGGGACAATTTGTCACCAAAGTATGCCCCTGAAATCACAGCGCCAGCAGTAACCTCGATAGAAAGTCCCGATGCTCCTGCAATCCCCACAAGCGATAATCCAACAGTACCCGCTGTAGTCCAGGAGCTGCCGATAGAAATGGACACGATCGCACTTAGCAATACTGCCGCGATATAAAAAATCTCTGGCACCAGAATTTGAAGGCCATAGTAGATGATGTACGGGATCGTACCCGCCAGCATCCAAAGCCCGATCAGTGTGCCTACCATTAACAGGATAAACATCGCGGGGACCGCGAGCTGAATCGATTTGGCAGCGCCAACTTCTAACGATTTCCAACTGTGACCGTTAAGTACACCCACGCCGCCTGCAAGCACGCCTGCAATGATTAAAGCAATTTGGCCTGGTCCACCCGTTGTACCGTCGCCGAACATGTAGATTGACCCACCAAGCATCACAACCAATGCAATAAGCGGCATGACCGCCATGACAGTCATCGGGGTACGGACGATATCTTCAGAACTAGTCATATAAAGCGGTCTATTAACTTGTCATGGGAAGAACACTAACACGAACAATTGAAACTTCGATTCATCCTCATAGTCTCGACGATAATCCATCGACAATACCGCCACTGTAACTCAACGGATAGGGTCTATCCTCCGTCAGAAAGAGTGCCCCATCAAGGTCGACAAAATCACATAATAGCGCAATCACAAAGGCAGGAGCCATCGAGGATAGGAGCTATAACAGGGCTTTCGATCGAAAGTCTGAGTATCGAATCAGATCGGTTGCCTGCTTGTTTTATGAAAGAGTGGAGCGGTATGACGATTAGTGGTTAAACGCTACCAGGGTGCCAGACTAGATTCCGACAGTATGCCTTCACCAGTAACTTATGACTTAATTGACTGTAAACAAGCAGAGAATCGCTTTTGAGAAAGGCAACTAACATGCAGTTGAAGCCACTCCCCAGCAACCACCATACATGCCCGTTCTTCGGAAAATGTGGTTTACGCTTCTTATCTTTATTTACGATGATCTCGTAGACACTTTCTACTGCAATGGTTATAAAGGCGAGAGGTCGGGAGGAAGGTTAGATGCTCATAGAAAACGGGGAGAACCTAAGGAAGCTTCTGGG
>JAPKAI010000185.1 GCA_028825335.1 Gammaproteobacteria bacterium
TCTACCAGCCCGTTATTTCGGAGAGACCGTTGCCGATTTCAGCGAGAGAGCGAACAGTCTTTACGCCGGCATCTTGGAGTGCGGCAAATTTCTCGTCGGCTGTTCCCTTGCCGCCAGAAATAATTGCACCAGCATGACCCATTCTTTTACCAGCAGGCGCGGTTACGCCAGCAATGTAAGCAACAACTGGCTTGCTCACATTCGCTTTGATATACGCTGCAGCTTCTTCTTCTGCAGTACCGCCGATTTCTCCAATCATTACAATAGCTTCAGTCTGTGCATCAGCTTCAAACAAAGAAAGTATATCGATAAAGTTAGAACCTGGAATCGGATCGCCACCGATACCAACGCAGGAGGATTGACCGAAGCCATGGTCGGAAGTCTGTTTGACAGCTTCATAAGTGAGCGTGCCGGAGCGGGATACAATACCTACTTTACCGGGAAGATGGATGTGCCCTGGCATGATGCCTATCTTACACTCGCCCGGAGTAATGACGCCCGGACAGTTAGGGCCGATTAGTTGCACGCCTTGCTGATCACAGCTTTCTTTCGCTATCAACATATCTAAAGTTGGAATGCCTTCGGTTATGCAGACAATTAATTTAATTCCGGAATTAGCCGCTTCAAGAATTGAGTCTTTACAGAATGCCGCTGGAACATAGATTACTGAGGCGTCAGCTCCAGTTTCGTCAAACGCTTCGCGTACCGTATTAAATACTGGCAAGTCGAGATGAACCTGACCGCCCTTTCCCGGTGTTACTCCGCCCACCATCTTTGTACCATATTCGATGGCTTGCTCGGAATGGAACGTACCTTGCGATCCTGTAAAGCCCTGACAGATAACTTTAGTGTTCTTATCAACTAAAATGCTCATTGTGCATCTCCGGCTGCAACGACAACTTTTTCAGCTGCGTCGGAAAGGCTAGTCGCGGCGATAATATTCAGCCCACTCGCCTTTAATACTTCTCTACCCAACTCGGCATTGTTTCCCTCTAAACGAACTACCACAGGTACTTGTACTCCTACTTCATTAACTGCGCCGATTACGCCTTCAGCGATCAGGTCGCAGCGCACGATGCCACCAAAAATATTGACCAGTACAGCGGCAACATTCTCGTCGGAAAGAATAATTTTGAACGCCTCGGTAACGCGTTCTTTCGTTGCGCCACCGCCGACATCTAAAAAGTTAGCTGGGCTGCCTCCATGCAGCTGGACGATGTCCATCGTACCCATCGCTAGACCTGCACCATTTACCATGCAGCCAATATTTCCATCCAGGGCAACATAGTTGAGCTCCCACTGAGCAGCCTGCGCCTCGCGCTCATCGTCCTGACTCGGGTCGTGCATCTCGCGTAGCTTAGGCTGACGATACATAGCATTGCCATCGATATTGATCTTGCCATCTAGACAATGCAGATTGCCTTCGTCTGTAATGACTAAAGGGTTAATCTCGAGCAGCGCTAGATCCATATCATGAAAGAGCTTAGACAAACCAAGAAATAGCTTCGTGAATTGTTTGACCTGCACACCTTTTAAACCTAAACGGAATGCCAGATCTCTACCCTGATAAGGCTGCGCGCCAGTAAGAGGGTCGACCGTGGCCCTTAGTATCTTCTCAGGCGTCTCTGCAGCTACCTTCTCTATCTCAACACCACCCTCAACCGAGGCCATAAATACTACGCGCCGCGAAGATCTGTCAACAACAGCACCGAGGTAGAGCTCCTGTGCAATATCGGTACACGTTTCGACAAGGATTTTGCTGACGGGCTGTCCACCGGCATCTGTTTGATAGGTGACCATCTTTTTGCCTAGCCATAGCTGCGCAAAAGCTTCGGCCTCTTCTGCGCTGTCCACTAGCTTAACGCCTCCAGCCTTACCTCTGCCGCCTGCATGCACCTGCGCCTTAACAACCCATTTGCTACCACCGATTTTTTTAGTGGCGGCGGCGGCATCGCTCGCAGTATCTACGGCAATGCCTTCTGATACGGGAAGCCCGTATTCGGCAAATAGCTGCTTCGCCTGATATTCATGTAAATTCATTTATGTTCCATCCATTTATCTAACTAATTCTCAAGTGGCGCAGTATCGAAACTACTTACGACGCTTGCGATTCCCAATGTGTATTGCATGACCATTCGCTGCCAACGCTGCCTCGTGCACGGCTTCGGAAAGAGCCGGGTGCGAAAACATAGTTAG
>JAPKAI010000024.1 GCA_028825335.1 Gammaproteobacteria bacterium
ATCGAGTCGCCGCTTCACTCGCAGGCTTCAGTCATTCCAGCTTAGCGCAGGCACACCAGACGAGTTGCGCAAGTTTTACACCCTAGGCCCAATACGGTCAATATCAATGGCGACGGCGAGTTAACGGCTTACAAGGACACAGCCAAGGTCAGGCTGATGGCCACCTCCGACGAGCGTAGCCTGAGCCAGGCTATGGAGGCTAATCAGGCGCTGCGGCTCGAACTGATCCAAGAATTCGTCGCCGCAGGTATCCCTGCCGACGACATCAACAACTCAAAGTTTTCCAGCTCACCCCAGTTCGGACTGTTCGGTCGCAATCCAAACAGCTTCGAGGTTTCCGCACGCATGGAGATCCAGGTAAGCAGCGAGGAGCATCTGCAACTGTTGGCCGCTGCTGCGGACGAACACGACGAGGTAGAATTCGAGACCACTGCGTTTGAACACAGTGAGAAAAACTCCTTCGAGGACCAAGTGCGAGAGATGGCACTGCAGGATGTGAAGGCGCAGAAGGCCTACTATGAAAGCAGCCTTGGCCTAGAGTTGAAGGCTATAAATTTCTTTTACGGTGGCATTCGCCAAATGTCTAGAGCGATGCCTAGAGCCGCTATGGCGCAAGAGATGGGGATGGAGATGGAAATGGACGCGAATGGTGGAAGAGCTAGCACCTCATTATCCCTGACTGCCTCGGCTGTCGCACCGACGTTTGATGAAGTAGAATACCAGACGAACATTAACGTGGTATTCGAAATCGTCAATGAGAATTAGCTGTCTAAGCCTACTTAGCTTTTTATTTCTGACATCTGCTGTTGCCGCCGCTGAGATCCGCGACGCCAATAGACTTCTGCGTGCTAGCAACGTGGCTAGCCAATTCGAATCGATTACGGTGCTGCAAACACAAAATATCATCCGGACTTACAGCAGCATCATGGCGATATCCGCCGATGTCGAATTACCCCAGTGGATAAAGCAGGAGATAGCAGCCTGCTACGAGCAAGCATTCGCCTGGGAAAAATTCGAAGATGGAATCGCACAAATCCTATTGGATAATTTCAGCAAGGACGAAATGACCTTGCTCACCGATTTCTATCGCAGCAAAGGGCTGCCACCTACCGAGATTCCAAATTTTAAGGTGGCGATTGCCAAAGGTGAGATGATTCAGCAACTCACTGCCGACTATATATTTGCCAACAGTGACGGCTGCGCCGAGCACGATATAGATCTCATACTCGGCTTCCTCGCCGATCCTCAGTTAGAGTCCAACAAAACTCTCGCGGCCGAATAGCCTAAGAAAATCCTCCGGCTACCTTTTACTATCTATCTACTGCCTGTGACTACCTGCTGACTAAGGCTCCACCAATTCAATCCGCACACCGTCCGGCCCTGCGGCAAACGCGATTCGTATTGTACGAAACTCACGAGGGTCCATCGTAAACTCTACACCGTTACCCTTCAGTTCGGACTCAGTTGCGGTGAGGTCAGTAAACTTCCAGCCAAGATGGTCGAAGCTTCGGCCTTGAGTCGGCGCAACTTCGCCACTAGCCTGGCTCACTAGCAATAAGACGTCCCCGTAGTTCAAGGCGGGCAATGCATCCTTCCATAACTCACGCTTTCCACCGAAATTTTCGCCGTACCATGCCAGCGTGCCCTCGGGATCGGGAGAAGTAAGATGAAGATGATGCATGCCGCGTAAATCCGGATCGTCGATGATTTCAATCTTTGTACCCCAAGGGTCTTCAACGAAACCTATCTGCATCTCGCCGAATGCCACAAGATCACCCAATTGCTTGCCACCATCGGCAACAACGCCGGCGACTACATCGGCCACATTGCTCATGGAGAATCCGAAATGATCGACACCGGAGCCAACCGAGCCTTCACCTGGATCGCGCTCGAAGAAAATTACTGCAATGTCGCCGTACATGACACGGTCGATCGGATAGTCGGTATTATTCGAGCGAAGAAAACGCGCCGCCTCTCCTCCAAAATGTTTTACGTACCAGTTAACCGCTTCTTGCGAGCTAGTAGCAGCGAGGTGAATATGATCGTAGGGCGCCGCAAAACTTTTTACGGGAATTAATAGGAATAATGCGGTAAGCAATGCGTACTTTCTCATGTGGCAGCCTCGTTTGTTGTTCTGATTCTTATAACTTTTTAGTTTTGGCTGACTGCGATGCGACACACTAGTGCGTCATGGAATAAACTAGGTAGTTTATTCCCAATCGATAGGCAGCATTTGCGTAACGCGTTGGGTAGGAAGGATGGTAAGTGTGTTCCCAACCATCACCCATGTCGGAATTCCAATTGATCAGAACCATGACTCGACCTTCGTCGTCGAGAATCGCGTGATTTGTCGCGTAGTTAATACCTTGCTCTCCGTAATCATCGTTTCGGAACAGAGCGGGGATCATCTGTGGCCCATCGATGTCATAGTAAACATGGAAGATTTCGTGGTCCGGTTTTAACTCGATGACTTCTCGATCGGGAAACACCTGGCTAAAGGCTGAATAGAAATTATCCCACTGTCGTTGGCCCCAAAAATCGTCGATAAGCAAGAAGCCGCCTCGCAGCAAATATTCGCGCATATTATCTACTTCGTTAGGGCTCAGGCTGAGTCCGCCTCCTTGGCCAACTTCCAACATATATAGGAACGGGTAGTCGAATATTCCCTCATCATCGAAGCGCAGCACGATGGGTTCGCTCATCACGCGGATATTGGTCAGTCGGGAAACACCGCGCAGGAAATTGATATCGGCATCTGGGAAATCGATAGACCATGGGCCATAACCATAACCACCACCGTAGTAAGTATCGAACTGAACACGGACGAAATTGAACTCGCCAGCGTCGTCGTAAGCTAGCTCGCTGAAATCATCCTCCGCCGCGCTGGACAAACTGCATTGGATACCGACGAGAAGGAAGAGTAACGCCGCGATTGCTTTGTGTGGCCTGGCGAACGACAGCATAATTTCGGGCATAGATTCGAGTATTTCTACGGCTAGGTTGGAGGGCAAGAGCTAACGCTTAGTGTGTCTGGATTCCGGCCATTATTCAAGCGTAGGCGATTATTGTTGGCGCAGCGAGGCACAGTAGTCCTCACCGCTAATGGCAGGTGTGAACCAGATGTAGTCATAGGCCTTCACACTGCCGAATTGCTGAAGATAATCGGCTGGGTCATTGCTAGCCCCATCGACCTCCATGAAAGCCAGAGTCACAATCTGACTCTCCTCTAAATTCGACTGCCTGTTTAATAGGTAGTTAGGCACGCCGAGATCGCGACGGATATGGTAGTTGCCGGCTATGAGAACCTGTAATTGCTGCTGCGTATTTGAAGCTAGACTGGCAGCCATGGCAAAGTCTCGCGCCTGTTGCACCCTTACCATCGCTGGAAATTGCGATTCAGGCAACATGCCACAGTGGCTTTCATCAATGTCTCTCTCGAGGGCCGCCATCGTCTGTTCGTCCAGTACGCCTTCGATTTTCGCAGTAGTCGGCGCGCCGTAAACCTGCATCATTTCTTCATTGCTAATATTTGCCGCATTTATCAATACATCGGCCTGAATGGCACTACGTAACAGCGGGCCGTAATAGGTCCAATTCCAACCGTCGTTGTCCCATTGTAGATACTCGTTGATCTGCTCGAGACTACTCTGTGGACTCAATGATAAATTTCGCAGTAGCGGCTGCTGTTCACTACTCATCATCTCGAAGGACACAGTCGCCACATTGTCAGTTCGCAGAACATGATCGAGCGCGCGAAGCTGCAATGCATGATGATCTGGATTGTCGTGCTTCTCGCCCAAAAGAAGATAGCTGACCCCTTCTATTCGAGCTAGCAGTTCATCCTCTGCGATAAATTCATCACCCTGACTATCCCAGATCATACCAACAAGCGCATGCTCGATATGCAGTTGCGACTGCCACTGCTCCGCCTGATCCAGTTGCGTCGATGCGCAGCCGGCCAAGAGCAATAAGACTAAGGCTAACGAGAATGAAGTTTTAATTAGTGCCACCCATTTGCATCCATTGTTGATAGATATCATCGGTCCAGAAACTCTGGAAATAGGCGACTGCCGCCAACTTTTCATGGTCTTCTAGCACATCGATGAACGCGGGCATTTTTCCGCCCATAGCCTCTCCACCATAATCTATTACTCGAAGCAATATTTCTTGAGGATGATGCCAGGCATGTGCCGAGCCATTAAGAGGCGGCGGAGGGAATGATCCATCAGCCAGCTTTTCGCGCCAATCCCCGACAGCGCCCTGAGCCTGGGCTCCGTGGCACACGGCACAGTTCTGTGTAAATACCTCGCTCCCCAGCACAACTTGTTCGGCGCTATTCCAGCGCTCAACACCTATTTGTTCCGATGCCGCTTCACTGCCTGCGGGTGGCGCAGCCGGACCGTTTGCTTGTGAGACTGGCGCCTGATCGGTGCAACTCACCAAAGCAATAATACCAAATAAAGTTAACAAAGTTTTCACGGACTTGAGGCTCATTGTTCTCTCGATATTTTTTGGGGGTAATCAAAATCGACGAGCTCCGCTACGGAAAATTCTATCTCTGCCCATGCGTCGATCGGCAGGCTCAGCTGCACCAAACCGCAGGTAGGAATATTGTCGATATCGACGTTCGCCATCTCATTCGTGAATTCGGTAATTGCTGGGTTGTGTCCCACCAGCATCGCAGCCTCGTATTCATCATCTAACAGGCTAGCTGCTTTTAGAAACATATTGGATCCGGCGAAATACAGTTCTGAATTGTTACCTATCTCATCACCTGGAAAATCGATCTCCTGCGCAAACATCTTCGCAGTGGTTTTGGTTCGCACGGCAGGACTACAGATAATGCAGTCCACACGGCCATTTTTCGCCTTGAAGCGCTCCGCCATAACAGGTAAATCACCAATGCCACTCTCAGCCAGCGGACGTTCGAAGTCCCTCAGGTCGGCGTTGTCCTTGCTAGATTTGGCGTGACGGAGCAGATAGAGGGTTTTCATCGATAGATTCTGACACTGAAAATTTAGGAGCCCCTGACCAAGAAACGAATGGATAAAGACTGAAAGGCTCAGCATGTTGGAGCCTTATACCCCATATGGGCGGCCAACTCCAGAAAAGTCGGGGGCTTGAGTGATCGTAGCACCCCCAGTATTTTGTCTGCTTTCGCCCTGCCATGTGAGCCAGCAAATAGCTATTTACATACGCTGTCTGTAAAATCTTGCGCCTTCACTACTTGGGGATAGTCGACATGAAAAATGTACTTGCATATGGCCTTTGCAGCCTGCTTGCGATTTTCAGCCTGAGCGCTTCTGCGCAGGAAGAGCCTAGCGTTACGACCGAATTGGAATTGGGTGCTATTTTTACATCCGGTAACACGGAAAACGAGAACATAAAATACAAAGTCACCGTAGATTGGGATCAGTCTGAAGCCTGGGTCTATCAATTCACGAGTGATGGCTTTCGCTCCTCCCAAGATGGCATATCGAATGCACAGCGCCTCTACCACACAGGCAGTGCCAACTACACGATCAACCCAGATAACTACATACAGAGTCGTATCGCTTATGAGAATGACAAATTCAGCGGCTTCGAGAGCCAGTCAGATATCACCATCAATTACGGTCGAAATATGCTTCAGAGCAGATCCAATATGACCCTAGGCCTCTCCGCGGGTGTCGGTGTTCGTCGTTCAGAGACAGAGTTCGACACGGAAAACGTGGTCATCGCGCGTTTAGCCACCAACTACAACTGGAATGTGTCGGAGTCAGCTAATTTTATCCAAGACTTCAGCATCGAAGCAGGCAGCGACAGCAGTATCTATCGCTCTGAGACCGGCATCCAAACAGATATCCGCGAAAACCTCTCATTGAAATTCTCGGTTAAGGTTAAGCATCAAACTGACGTACCTATAAATAGAGAAAAAACCGACACTGAAACAGCTATAACTCTGGTCTTAAATTTTTAGAACCTCGCTTCTATTGATATGACTTATGCCCGGGTTTCTGCCTGAAGCCCGTACATAAGCGTCGTCATTGATCTCGAAAATGCGGCGTACCGACAACGACTTCGAATATCTATCATGACTTTAGTAAGAAGGATTTATTGGATAGTCGCTATCCTGCTTCTTCTTATCAGTTTTTCCTGTCTACTCTAGCATTTGCGGTGCTATGGGCTTCAGTAATCCAGATGATCTGTCCCCATCAGATCTACTAAGTCGGCCCGAAGGTTGAGGAAAAAACTTCGCCGAAATATACGAACCCTTGTTCGAAAATCAATTGCACATAGACAGCATTCCTGAAAATTACCGCGACGATTGGCACAAGGCATCGGCCGACCATTTCTAGCCATTGACTCGTAGGCAGGGCTATACTGACTATCTCGTTGCACAGTGATCGCTTGTGTTGCTCGCGGATATGTAAATGGAGGGTCACTCATGGGCTCACGCCTACTCTTGTTTCTAGTCATCTCATCGGCAAGCAACTTACTGCATGCCGATCAAACCGATGATCGTCTAGACGATCTATTCACCGTTCTCCAAGAAACGGAAAATTTTCGCACCATTGCAGTCACCGAGAGGCAGATATGGGCGATCTGGTTGCAGCATGCCAACGCCGATGTAGCACAGCTTATGCTCGTGGGCACACAGAGAATGAACACACAACGCTATGCAGAGGCGATGGTTGTTTTCAATCGTCTTACTGAAAGCTTTCCTGGTTATGCAGAAGGTTGGAACAAGCGTGCCACCTTGCACTATGTGTTAGGAAATCTCGACGCGTCGATAAATGATATTGAGAAGACACTCGATCTTGAGCCAAGACATTTCGGCGCTCTATCAGGGCTTGGTATGGTATTCATTCAGAGAAAGGAATTGAGCAAAGCTAAGAGGGCCTTCGAGGATCTGATCGAGGTGCACCCGAACAGCCCAAACGCGAAACAGACTCTAGAACTCGTCGATGAGCAGTTGCGCTTCAGCGTTATCTAACGAACTCATCGGACATAAAAAAGGGTCGCTAAGCGACCCTTTTTTCAAATCTATAAACCTTACTGACGTGTAGCAGTAACGCCCATAGCTCCAAAGTCACTACCGAATTCACCGGTTAGTACATCGCCTTCAGCAGATCCAGTGAAATCCAAAACGATTTCCTGACCTTGTACTGAAATCTCAGCAGTAAACATTGCAGTGCTGTCTGCATAGACAATGCCAGAAAGAGGCGCGTTCAAGACGTCTGATGCCATCTCGCCACTTCCATCTGCATTCATTGTTAGAACAACAGGAAGCGCACCCATTGGTGAGTTAATTTCTGCATCCCAAACACCGGCTGCAGGAGGTGGGCCGCCGGCCGCACATCCAACTAATACTGAAAGAGATAAGACTAGCAATCCGCTTAATAATTTTTTCATTTTAAATCCACCCAGTTAAATAATGTCACTCTCAAAATTGGTTTTACAACGGAAGCTTGGAGTAACCTTCCGGTGCTGCTCGCTGCAGCTCTTGCCCCCCATCATCTCAAGGACTAACCATTGAGAGGAAGCCCCGAATGCGAAACGGTAGGCCCATTGTCCGGTTAATACGCCCTTAGTCAACCGAAAAACCTCAAGGCGCCTCTGATTAGTGGTTAAACGGGGCAAAACGAGTAATTTCAATCGTTTAAGTGAGTGCTTTAGGTCCTGCCTAGCGTACTATCCAAGCAGGTTTCCAGCGCAGCCCAGTCCGGGTGAAGCCCATTGTAGCGCTGATTTCACGCTCGATTCCCGGCATATGGGCAGCCCCATAGAATATGCTGACCCGCCTAAAATCTGGATTCTGTAATGCGTTACCCAATACACGCAGGGCCGCCTTGTTACGGTCGCCCAACAGTGTAAGCTGCTGTTCCAGCTCCTCACCGACGATCACACCCCCGCTGCGACCGAGCTCCTGGGCAAATAGAAACTTAAGCGCCGCGTTCTGATTCTCGGAGTTCATTGCACTCAAGAGGGACAACATATTGAACGAAGACAACCTATCCCCGGCAGAGGCGCTTTGCTGCGCCATCTGCGCCATGGCCAGATTCAGAAACATAGTAAAGAAATTCTCATTCTTGCTAGCCATCAACTCATCGAGCTGAGAAGGCGTCAGATCAGCATGAAGAAAATTTGACTGCGTGTAGTCGATCTCATCGAGTTGAAAGCCAATATTCAGAAACCCCGCCATTGCTTTTTGAATGAGGCCGATCAGAGAGGTGCTTGACTCTCTGCTTCCTCTGACCGGCACCTGGTTTGGCTCGGCTACAAGTTCATAAAGAACTGCGTCTTGCGTCCTGAAATAATCATTTAGTTCTGCGTAATATTCTTCATCACCGAGATGCACCGCCGCCACAAGATTTAGCTGTATCCCTGCATCATTTTCAAAACTCACGATGGCAGTTTGTAATTCGCCTTCCCACTCCATGTTACCTTGGACAAATCGGACGTACTCAGGTTCTTCTTGCGCATGCAGTGGATTCATCGTTATACAGAACAGCAACAGGAATAGCCGAACACCGAATTGGAACAGGCAAATATTCATAGCAAACCTTTTATGATCACCAGGCAAGTTCTAGTATCTCCATCACATCATTCGCATCATTTATCTTGCGAGGGTTGTTTCTCACCACCGGATGTTTCGCCGCCCTCTGGGCAATACTTGGAAGCTGCTCCAAGCTCACATCGACATCGCGCAGCGATGTCGGCAATCCCAAACTCGCCACTAGCGCCTTCACCGAGGCCGCCGCATCCTGCGCTTTGTTACCGAGCGCATCATTGATAGCAATCTGCTTGCTTACCTGTTGCTTGGCATTCCATGCTAGGACCGCCGGCAACATGACACAAGACGTATAGCCATGAGGTACCCCACAGAGACTCCCTAGTATATAGCCGATGCCGTGACTCGCTCCGTGGGATACGGTGCCCAGACCAACGCATGCCAACCAGACTGCCTGTTGGTTCAAGCTTCTCGCAGATAAGTTTGTAGGATCGCGCTTACACTCGGGCAAGGAACTAGCGAACAGGCGCATGGCATGAAGAAAATGTCCGTCGACGAACGCATGTGAGTCGGCAGAGCAAAAACCCTCTACGGCATGATCGAGTGAGCGAATCGCTGTAGAGAACCACAACCATTGAGGCGTGTGCAGACTTAGCTGCGGATCATAAATGATGGACTGTGGGCATATATCGATGCCGCGATAGCCCTCCTTCGCGGATATCTTGGTGTTCAGTACGCCCGCATTGTTGCTGAATTCGGCTCCGGAAAGCGTTGTTGGAATAGCGACCTGACGAATTTTCGGGTCGCCCTTGAAGAGACTAAAATCTGCATACTTTGAACCGCGCGTACCGTCTCCATATTGTGCGTATTCGATAAGCTGCGCCTCGGACTCAACACCCTGATCGATTGCGAGTTGTACAACCTTGCAGGCGTCTATGATTGAGCCCCCGCCCAATGAGACGAGTAGATCAGCATCCGTCTCACGCGCTACCTTTAAGGTGCGCATCACATCCGAGCGCGGAGTGTGCGCTCCAATGTCGTGAAATAGGCCCGCAAAGTTACTTCCTAGCGCCGCCTGAATCTCAGTGAAGTTATCAGTAGCCTGACTCAGGCTATTCGATGCCACTAGCAGCACGCGCTGCGCTCCTAACCTTTCAACGAGGCTAGCAAGAGTTGTCGGGGCAGAAGCGCCAGTGAATACGTTTTTGAGCTCGCTGTAATTGAATTCGATGCTAGTGCTAGCTGAGGTAGTAAGATTTGTTGCCATGGGCTGATGGGTGTCTGCTCTGCTGGTTTTGAGATTCTGACTATAACTCAAATAGCCCTCAAGCTCTCCGAAGCGGGCCGGCAAATTCGTGTCTTAGCCTCTCCGGCACTGTTATACTCGGATAAGAACATCTTTCACAAAAGCAATTGATAATTCCCGGGGGATTGGACATGGCGAGTTTCAAAGTTAACGGTATAGAACAGAATCTGGATATAGAGCCGGAGATGCCCCTGCTTTGGGCTCTGCGCGACGAGCTGGGCATGACAGGAACGAAGTTTGGCTGTGGCATCGCCTCTTGCGGCGCCTGTACCGTGCATGTAAACGGCAGCGCGGTTAGAAGCTGCGTGACGCCAGTGAGTGCAATCCAGGGACAGGAAATAACTACAATCGAAGGTCTAGCGATGGTTGCTGCGGGTGCGAATCCATCCGCGCCCGATCTAAGCGCTGTGCAACAGGCATGGATCGACCACCAAGTCCCACAGTGCGGCTACTGTCAGTCCGGGATGATCATGGCCGTGTCTTCATTGCTCGCCACAAACCCGAACCCTAGCGATGCTGATATAGATAGCAGCATTACCAACGTCTGTCGCTGCGGTTCTTATCCGCGAGTGCGCAAGGCAATTCATTCACTGGCTATAGCGTAAGGGAGACTGAATATGAAAATTAGCAGAAGACGTTTCCTACTTAGTACAGCCGTGGTCGGTGGCGGAGTCCTCATCGGCTATTCGGCACTGAAGCCAAGCAAACATCGCAGAGCGAATGCGGAGTTGGTGACGGGGGAAGAACGCTACGTTACTTCCTTCATTAAGATTGAGCCCAACAACAAAATCACAATCTATGTTCCTCACTCAGAAATGGGTCAGGGCGTACATACCTCACTGCCGATGATGGCGGCGGACGAACTTGATGCTGCCTGGGAAGACATCACAGTCGAGCAGGCGCCTGCTACCGATATGTTCGCCAATGGCGAATTAATAAAGGGCTTAGCCGGAGAAGTTGGTATCCCCGGATTCCTTACAGGCCTCATTAATTTCAGCGCGGTTTCTGTTGCCGAAATAATGAACCTGCAAGTTACGGGCGGAAGCTCATCAGTGCGCTTTACCGGTGAGTCCTCAATGCGAACAGCCGGCGCAGCAGCGCGACAGATGCTGGTGGAATGTGCAGCGAATCGTTGGGGCGTAGCAGCAAGTGAATGCAGCACGCAGCTGACCCATGTTCAGCATAACGCCAGCGGTCGATCGCTGAGCTATGGTGAACTCGCCGTCGATGCGGCGCTGCTAGAGCCACCCGAGAACGTAACGCTGAAAGATCCTTCGCAGTTTACGATTATGGGTAAGGCGATATCGCGCGTCGATATTCCAGCGAAGGTAGACGGGTCCGCCGAATACGGTATCGATGCGCAAAGCGAAGATATGCTGTACGCAGCCATCCGCCTCGCACCGGTGTTTGGAACGAAACTAGTCTCGGTTGATGCCGGCGACGTACTTGGTCGACGTGGTGTAAAACGCATCATCGAATTAGAAGACTCTGTCGCGGTTGTGGCTGATAGCTACTGGCGTGCAAAGGAAGCACTGAAACTAGTTAAGTCGGAGTTTGAATCTTCGGATGCGGACACAACATCCAGCGCCGACCTGTTTGCCGGTTTCGAGCGCAGCCTTAGTGAAGACGATAACAGCGAAGTCTTAGAAGTCGGTGATGCTGACGCGGCGATGGAAGACGCAGCCGATGTTATCGAAGGCAATTACACCGTTCCCTATCTTGCCCACGCCGCTATGGAGCCTATGAATTGCACCGTGCATATTCATGGCGCCATCGCGGAAGTCTGGACCAGCACCCAAGATGCCCTAGGCATAAAAGGTCGAGTAGCAAAAATTGCAGGCTTGTCGGAAGACGACGCAGTCTTTCACCACAGCTATCTCGGTGGTGGTTTCGGAAGAAGGCTACCTTTTAACTGGAACGTTATCGATCACGCGACACTAATCGCCAAGGAGTTTGATGTTCCGGTGAAGACTGTTATGAGCCGCGAAGACGATATGCAGCAAGACTACTATCGCCCAGCTGTCGCAAGCAATTTCAAGGCCGCCTTCGATGCCAACGGCATGGTAAAAGCCTGGCATAATCGCTTTACTGGCCCAATACAAACACCTGGCGCCTCGCATATTCCTTATGCAATCCCAAACCAGTCTATCGCCGTTGTCGATGGCGACACGCACGTGCCTATTGCAGCATGGCGTAGTGTCGATCATTCACAGCAGACTTTCTTCACAGAGTCTTTTGTCGATGAGATCGCGCATCGCTCCGGTAAGAATCCTTATCAATTTCGCATGGAGATGCTTGCCGAGCATCCTCGCCATCGCAAGGTCCTCGAGGTTGCTGCAGAGGCAGCAGGCTACGGTCAGAACTTGCCCGAGGGTCATGCTATGGGCATTGCTGTACAGGAAAGCTTCGGCAGCATCGTTGCCGAAGTGGCCGAAGTGTCCTTGGATGAGAATAACCGACCGGTAGTGCACAAAGTTACCTGTGCGATAGATTGCGGCTGGGCAGTAAACCCAGACACCGTCGAGGCGCAAGTCGAGAGCGGCATCATCTACGGCCTTACCGCCGCGTTGTACGGTGAGATCAGCATAGAGAATGGCCGCGTCGCGCAGAACAACTTCCCTGACTATGAGATGGTACGCATGAATGATGCGCCCGAGATCGATGTGCATATCGTCGAGTCTGGTGAAGAACTGGGCGGACTAGGCGAGCCTTCAACGCCACCACTGGCCGCGGCAGTAAGCAATGGTTTGTATATCCTGACGGGTCAGAGAGTCAGGGAGCTGCCACTGAAGAATCACGACTTTTCGCGCTCTACACCGATCGCACAGGTTTAGATTCACCTTAAAAAGCGGACGCAGCGATGCGCCCGCTTTTTTCTGGCCCAGATTTAGTAAAATTGGAAAAGGCTTAGAGCAAGGACTCTTATGTCTAAAGTTTTCTCACAGCAACTACTCGTTTGCGTTGTCTTCTCGTTTGTCTTAACGGCATGCCAGGGAACGAACAACCGCGCGAGCACAGCGCAGATTAATCCTTCCTCAGAACAGCTCCTCACAAACTGCTCTGCAGACATACTGACCTTTCGCAACTCAGTCGATCAGGCCGGTGTAACAAACGCTAGCACGCGAGCGCTGCCCTTCTATCCACTGCTACACAGCAACAGGTTCTTGCACAGCCTGTCTTACTCCGCGAAGTCGAGCATTGAGGTTAGACAGTGGACAATGCTGTTGGCTGAACTGGCCATCAAGACACGCGCAGCGGAGAACAAAAACCTCACCGCCCCATTGAGCAAATCTTCCCTAGAAGAGTTAGCTGAATGCTCACGCAGCTTTGCAAGCGAATCGCAGTACGAACAAAGCCGCATAGCAGTTCTCACTGCTATGCAGCGGTCCGACTTTCCCGACCACTACCTGAATGGCCGGCAGACTCTTGGCTTGCTCGCTCTTCTGCGCCCGTTTCTCAAACAGCGTATTCTCGCCTTGCATGTCGATGAACGAAGATGGTTTGAAGAAGAAGAGTCTTTCGTGCGCAGCAATACCTATGAGCTTAACCCCGTTCTTAACACCTCCACAACGAGTAGCGTTGCCGATTGGATGCGAGCGGCCTATGGGAGCAACGAATTAACCCTACCGCTTTTACAAGAGTCACAACTCGATTTCCTATTTGCAGAACATGCGCCCAACCTTCAGATTGAGTTTACGGATGGCAACGACTTGATCGGCGCACCACGGTGGGAGGGCGATCATGTTAGGATTAGCAACTACTACCCTATTGCCTATACGCTGCCATCGATGACGCTATTCGAAGGCAGGAAGCTTATACAACTCAACTATGTGTTCTGGTTTTCCCAGCGAAAGCCAAACGCACTGATTGATCTCTATTCAGGGAATGTGGACAGCATCATCTGGCGCGTGACTCTGGACGAGGATGGCCAGGTTCTGCTCTATGACAGCATTCATAGTTGTGGTTGTTACCATAAATATTTTATCGCTTCGGACAGTATCAATGCCAAGAGTCAGCCTACTTCGCGGGAGCCTGCCAACATATTTAAGCTAGATGCCGTCGCTACTCACGACGGCCTAACCCTTGCGATAACCGCGAATGAGCATTACATCGTTGGAGTAGATTCGAGATCACCGAATGCGGGACAAGAATCAATTCCTTACGATATTAGATCCTATGACTTACTGAACAACTTAGAGAGTGATCGCGGGAATAGAAGTCTGTTCAAAGGTAAGGGTCTTATTGCTGGCAGCGAGCGACTTGAGCGATTCACACTCTGGCCGACTGGCATTCTCTCTGTTGGTGCGATGCGCCAGTGGGGCACCCATGCGACAGGTTTCATCGAAGAGCAGCATTTCGACGACGCCGACTTGCTGGGCAAATATTTCGAAACAGCTCCCTAAAAACCGTGCGGCAGATATCTAGTCCAGCCGTTTACTGAACCTCAAGATCGCTAGGGTTAGTGCCACCGCTGTGAAGATTGCCAGCGCGAGTAGCTCATCCAGCATCGAGGTAATGTCGGCGCCTCGCAGAACGATGCCACGGATCAGTCGATTGAAATGTGTGAGCGGCAGAAACTCCGCGATATTCTGAGCAGCCGCAGGCATACCATCGAAAGGGAACATAAATCCCGAAATCAAAATAGAGGGCAACAAGATGAAGAAGGTCATCTGCATCGCCTGAAACTGTGTCGCTGCGACAGTCGAAATCAAGAGCCCTAGCGATAGATTAGCCGCGATGAAAACCGACGCTGCTGCCAACACGTGAATCAGACTGCCGTGAATTGGCACCTGAAAGAAATACCAACCCAGCCCCAGTATCAGCGCCAACTGAATCAAGCCGATCAGGATGTAGGGGAAGATCTTGCCCAGCATCAGCTCCGGCGTCTTGATTGGTGTATTGATCAATAGCTCCAAGTTGCCGCGTTCTTTCTCGCGCACAATCGCTACCGCCGTAAACAGCACCATAGTCATGGTGAGTATGACGCCAACTAAGCCCGGCACGATGTTGACTGCAGTGCGCCGTTCCGGATTGTAGTAGTTTCGTACTTCCAATAACGCCGCCTCCTGTGGCGGTCTCGCCTGCGAATCGAAACGAACAGGCATCGCTGAGAGTTGCTGCGCCACTCCGGCGATTATCGGATCTGCTCCATCGACCAACAGTTGAGCCACCTGACGATCTCGCTCGAGAACACGCCGATCGAAATCGTCGGGTATCGCGATGCCGATAGAGATCGCGCCGTCGTTCAGTAGATGCTCCAATTCCAAGACGCTGGCAACTCGCTGCTTCATGACGATTACTTGAGAGGCGGTGATGTCGGCGATGAACTCCCGTGAGATATGCGTATCTGATTCGTCGACATAGGCAGCGGACAGATTGCGCACATCGGTGTTGATCGCATAGCCGAACATAAGCAGTTGGATAAGTGGAATGCCTACGATCATGCCAAAGGTGAGTCTGTCGCGGCTCATCTGTAAAAATTCTTTGCGCATTACAGCGAATATGCGGATGAGTGATTTCATGTGTCGAGCTCCTCTCGCCGCTGCTGCGTAAGTGATACGAATATGTCTTCTAGGTCGGGAAACACCTGCTCGGTTTTTGCCTCGATATTTTCAGGTTGCAGCTTGCTGTTCACTAGCTGCAATGGATCACTAATGGTCTTAGGAATCATGATGCGTAGTTTGATTCCTAGTTGTGTAACGCTGCTGATGTCTTCACTGCCCAGCAGACATAGGCGTGCCCTATTCGGATCATCAGCCTCTATCTCAACGACATGTGAAGATATCGACTCCCCCAATTGCCTAGGCGAACCGTCGGCTACTTTTACGCCTTCATCTAGAATGGCAAGTTTATGACACCGTGCTGCCTCGTCCATGTAGTGCGTGGAAACTAGAATCGTCGTACCCTGCTCCGCCAGCTCGAATAGAGCTTCCCAAAAGTCGCGGCGGTTCTGAGGATCAACCGCGCTGGTGGGCTCATCTAGTAACAGTATCTCCGGCTTATGAAGCGTGGCGGCGGCTAGGGCTAGGCGCTGCTTTTGTCCGCCACTCAGCGTGCCCGAGCGCTGCTTAGCTCTGTCTGTAAGGCTGAATGATTCGAGTAGCTGTGCCACTCGCGGCTTACGCTGTTTGCGTGGCACAGCATATATCTCGCTGATGAACTGCAGATTTTCTTTAACACTTAGGTCTTCATATAAAGAGAAGCGCTGCGTCATATAGCCAATTTTCTGCTTCAGCGATTCCGAGTCCTTTTTCGTATCCATTCCCATAACAGTCGCCGAACCCGAACTCGGCGTAAGCAACCCGCATAACATTCTTATTGTGGTCGATTTTCCCGAACCGTTTGGCCCAAGAAATCCATAGATGGATCCTTTCTCGATTTCCAGATCCACGTTGTCGACTGCCATTAGGGAGCCGAACCGCATGGTCAGCCCGCTCGCCGTAATTGCTATCTTCTTCATCATTGCCGCGCTCGCCTAGAATACTGCCTGGACAGGGACGCCATCTGGCAGCCTTTGCGATTGAGTGGGCAGACCAACTTCCGCAACATAGGACAGTCTGGTGCGATCTCTTTCATTCAACGCGAAATAAGGAGTGAATGTCGCTTCCGACGCGATGCGCCTTACCGTCCCAGTTAGCGTGCCTGGCAGGCCATCTACCGCTATCTGCAATTGCGACCCCACCCTGACCTGCACACGCATCGGCTCTGGAATATAGAGACGTGCATAAGGCTGATCGCCACTCAACAAAACAGCAACCACGTCACCAGTTCTCGGTCGCTCACCCAACTCAAACAGCAACGAATCGACAATGCCTCCAGTTGTAGATGTAACAAGCAATCGCTGCTTATCTAGTTGCAGGCCAGCTAATTGCGCGTGTACCTGGGCTAGCTGCCCATGGGTCTGCTCTATCCGTTCCGCTCGTGTTCCTGCCTCTAGTTCAGCTAGCTGCGCATTGACAAGTTCGATTCTTGCCCCTGCTGCGTTTAAAAAATTCTCCGCCGAATCCACCGTTTCAACCGATGTCAGGTTCCTAGCCCGCAATCCCGCCAGGCGCTCCAATTCATTTGCGCGATAGTCGCGTTCGATCTGCGCCGCGTTTAGATTAGCCTTAGCCGCATCGATCGTCTCAGTCCGCGGGCCACTCATCTGTTCGGCGAGAACCGCCTCAATACGCCGAATACTAGCTTGTGATTCCTCGATCCTCAGATCAATACGCGCCGTGTCTTGTTCTAGCACAATAGCACCGGCCTGAATGCTGTCGCCTTCTGTCACATTGATGGAGGTGATCACTTCGGAGAACTCGGCAACTAGCTCGATGCGGTCAGACTCCAATTGACCGACTGCCTGCAGGGGCTGCTCCTCACAACTTGCGAGTAAGAAGAACACGGGAAGGACCAGTATCCTGAATTTGATCATGATGCAGATTCTCCTGTGTTGTGTTGCTCGTGATTCACGACACCGTTCATAAAGAGTTCGACGTTATGTGTTGAAAGCTTATTGGCCATGGATTCATCGAGCGTCATACCGTAGACGCGCTCAATCATCGGCGCAGCAAGAAAGGGAAAGATAGTCATTCCCAAGAGAGACATAATTGTTAGTTCGGGGTTTAGGTCTTTACGGTAGTTTCCACTTTCGACTTCCTGACTAATCGCATGGCTTAGCTTCGGCGCGATCATCTTGCTAAACCTCTGCAGGACTTCTTCCTTGGTTTCTCCCTCGCCGAACAGGATTTCTCGCGCCACAAAATTTGGCCACCAAGGGTTCTCCGCCAACAACAGGCAATAACTGTGACTAAAGCCGGTGATCGAGAATTCCGCGTTATCGCTCAAGCCCGCCATCTTCGACTCAAGAGATTCGAACACCTCATCCACCATCGCCAGATACAGACCCTGCTTACCGCCGAAGTAGTAGTTCACCATAGCGCCATTCACGCCAGCGCTGCTGGCTATCTGCCGCAACGATACTGCTTTGAAGTCTCTCTTCAGAAAGTGGTCACGGGCGGCTTCCAACAAATTCCGGCGGACTTTGTCCGAGTCCCTTCCTGATGGCCTGCCTAACGCTGCGGTCTTAGTGGTCGATTGCTTCATCTTTTCATCTCATGCTGGCGTCATATTTAATTAAACGGTTAATTAAATAATTTGTCAATCGACTTTCCCTCTTCAACGGGCAGCTAGAGTTGGGTTCTAAGCAGCACCATCCGCGGCCATACGTGCCAGGCCTTCTCCCCCTAAGCTATCCTCCTAGCACTGGCAGCCGTGCTACACTTGCCCGATCTAGCAGAGGTAAAACATGACCGTATTAGTTCTCGGATTAACGTTGTTCTTTGCTCCCCATGTCTTGCGGGAGCTTGGTCTGCGGCAACCATTGAAGGATGCACTGCCCTCCGAGGGCGCCTACATGGCCATATATAGTCTAGTTTCTCTGGCTGGTCTCGTGTTGATCATCTGGGGTAAATCACTCGCTCCTTTTCAGATGATCTGGCAGCCAGTCTACGAATGGCGCTCACTAAGCCTAATGCTGATGATTCCCGTCATGATCTGCACCGTAGCTGGCAACGTGCCCCTATCCTACCTGCGCAAAATACTGCGCAATCCTATGTTGGTCGGTATTTTGCTATGGAGTCTTTCCCATCTGTGGTCTAACGGCGATCTAGCGTCGATGCTCTTGTTTGGCAGCTTCGCGCTCTGGTCGAGCGTAAAAATGTGCACACTGCGCGCAGTGGTCGACGTCCAACCGAAATCGCCCGGGTTTATCTGGGACATTATTTCTCTGCTGGTCGGTCTTGGTTTATATGCCGTGATTGGTCTGTATCACGGAGAGCTTTTTGGCGTTGGGGTCAGCCTTGCTTAAACACAATTTTCTCAGTGCTATCTATTTTCTCAGATCCACTGCATTGGTCTTTTCTTTCTTTTCCTTTTTACTAGCGAGCGCAAACGCCCAGGAAGATCTATCGACGCACTGGGATGGCACTTGGGTTGTTGAAGGCGCGCTATTCAGCATCGCCGTGGCAATCGAGGATGAAGAATTTAGGGTGGCCCAGGTAGAATCACTCGGCTTCGAATGGAGCAGTAACAATGGAACCCTCAATGGTAATATCGTTACTGTAGAAATCCAATACGCGGGTGTGACCGGTACGATTCAGGCCGAACTTATAGACCCGAATACCGCAGTCGCCTTTGCGGCGACCTGCCTGCCTGACTTCATGGTGGTATGCATGCTTTCTAAAGACCGCCAGGCGATCTTTAGAAAAGTCGCAGAGAAATAGGCTCTATATTTCAGTTACAGATTTTACGACCTTACTTACGATACCGTAGTCGATCGCTTCGGCTGCACTCATCCAAAAATCTCGATCAGTGTCTTGTGCTACGCGCTCCAGTGGCTGGCCTGTCTCATCCGCAATTAGCTGGTTGATACGCCCACGCATCTTAACGATCTCCTGAGCCTGAATAGCGATATCAGTCGCATCTCCGCGCGAGCCACCGGATGGCTGATGCACTAGGAAACGCGTATTCGGCAGGGAAAAACGATTTTCCTTGGCCGCGGCTAGATAGATAGTCGTCGCTGCACTTGCAACCCAGCCCGTACCGATAACCTTCACAGTCGGCTTTATGAACTTGATCATGTCATAGACCACGTCGCCAGATTCAACATGCCCACCAGGCGAGCTGATATAGATTGAGATTGGTTCGTCGCTGTCTGCCGCTAGAGCCAGCAGTCTCTCGGTGACGCTTTTAGCGAGCTTGTCATTGATCTCGCCAAAGATTGTGATTGCCCGTGACTTGAATAGCTTCTCGTCAATGAATCCCGACTTTGAGGATGATTTATCTTGCTTCTTGTCTGCTTCGGGAGAATTCACTTCCATTAAAAACCTCGTTTGCTATTGGGTGGCACAAAAATACGTCAATTTAATTGGTCAGGGTGTTACGAAGGATAGATTCTAACAGGCTTGTTGGTTGCTGCGTAGATAGGCTATCACTTTCCATAGATCGTCATCACCCTCGGGGAAGTTTGATCCAAAGCCCACCATGCGCGTATCTGCTACGCCACTCGTGATGGTGTTGAAAATATCCTGATCGCTGGAACCTTGATTCCATTGGCAATCGAAGAGAAACGCAGCCTCGAGCTCCGCTTCAAGCTCCATGGTATGACAGAAGTTGGCACAGGAGCCTTCGAATATAGCTTGCCCTCTAGCTAAAGCTGCGGCATCGGCCATGAATGTTTGAACCTCAGCAGTATCCGCCAATTCGGGTTCGACCGGCTGCTCGCTACAGGCGATCAGGGTCATTACGGCTGCTAAGTAAATCAGTACACGAACCACTAACAGTCCTTAAATTTCTGGGAATTGGCTTATTCTACCTAGAGGCGCGAATCAGTCTGTCGCCATGCTCATACTTTCGCCACACATTAGCAAAGCTAGGACTGCGGCAGCCCTTGGGTCACGGGTGTTGTCTCAGGCCCCAGAGGCTTGAACGTCGCCAGCAGCTGCGGCAGCAAGGTGAGCGAGCCGACTAGCGCTACCAACATGGCGAGGCTGGTAAGCAGACCGAACACAATGGTCGGAATGAAATTGGACAGCGCAAGAATCGAGAACCCTGCCACGATCGTCATGGACGTGAAGTACATCGCACGCCCGATGCTGTTATGACAGAAGTACATCGTGTCGCGGTAATTTCCAATGCGAGGAAACTCACGCTTGAATCTATGCATGTAATGGATCGTATTGTCGACACCGATGCCTACTGATATCGATGCAATGGTAATCGTCATAATATCTAGAGGAATGCCAACCCAACCCATTATGCCCAATACAAAAGCCGCGGCGATCGCGTTAGGGATAATGCAGATCAGCGCGATCATGAAAGACCTAAACAAGACCAGGAACATCAGCATGATCGCCAGCATTACCACGCCTAGCGTTAGTATCTGCGATTGAAAAAGACTCTGCAGAACATTGTTGTACATAACAAGTATACCAGTCAGTTGCACGTCTTCATCGGCAAAACCAAAGTCTGACTCTATACCCGCTTCGATGCGCTCCAATAGTTCATTCCGATTTAAGTTTTCCGCGGATTCGATTACTCGCACATTAAATCGAACCTGGTTATCGGCTATCGATATGAACGGATTCAGCACCGTGTTCTTTAAAGTTTCTGGAATGCGGTTATAAAGCACAGCCCATAGCAATCCATCTATGGATTGGTCATCGTTCAGTTGTTCGGCGAGTTCTATGACTGCCCCGAAGGAAAGTACCTTGCCGGTTTGTGAATCGTTGTCCAGGTATTGATGGATGGCCTTAACCCGCTCCATCTTCGGCGCAGTAAACCAGTAAGCGTCTTCGTTACTGTCGTCGCTATCCCCAAATCCGAAGCCATCGTCAAAGCCTCCATCGAAATCATCTTCTGCTGCGGGCAGATTAACGACGACATCGAAGGACAAGGTGCCGCCCAGCTTCTCATCGAACAGCGACATGCCCTGATAAATTTCAGTGCTCTCCCGAAAATAATCGATGAAACTGTTTTCAACCCTGATTTGTGAGAGCCCGATTCCACTAATAAGTGCCACGCCTAGGTAGATGTATAAAATCTTGTTGTCTAGTTTCGCAGTAGCGTCGGCTAACGCTGATGTCAGATTAAGGCGCAAGTTCGACGAGTGCTTAGACTCGTCTTTCTTAATAATACTAAGAATCGCTGGAAACAGTGTGAACGCTACGAGCAGGGCCGTGGCCACTCCCATCATCATCATCCAGCCAAAGGTAATAATAGGAAGAATGCCACTGACTATCAAAGAGCCAAACGCTACGGCTGTAGTGAGTGCCGTGTACAGACAGGGCCTGAACATACTCAGCACCGAATGACGCAGCAGCTTGTCGTGGTTGGTATAGTGCCGGGTTGCTCTCAACTCACGATAGCGAACCGTAAGATGTACAGTAAGCGAGATAGTGATGATCAGCAGGAGTGAAATAAAGTTGGAAGACACGACAGTTACGCGCCAATCCATTAGTCCCAACACTCCAACCATAATAATGCCAGCCACGGCACAACAAGCTAGAGGCAAAGCCACCCAGCGCACCTTGCGAAAGATAAGCCCAAGCGCAAAAATAATGAGAAGTACTACGGCGAAGCTGAAGCTACTTAAGTCTCCCTGCACGAAAGTGACGAGGTCGTCGGCAATCATCGGCGCACCGCCAAGATATATCTGTGCATCATCGCGGTAACGCTCGAGTGTTGCACGCACCACACTAATAATTTCGTGCTGACGATCTGCCGATAGGACACTGTGTATCGCGTAATCCGATTCTACCTGCGCTAATTCACTGACGTCATCAACAGAGAGCTCTTCGCTTCGTGCCTTATTGCGTAGCTCGGTTCGTCGACCTATCAAATCACGCGCTGTCTCATCGATGGCAAAGCTAACCAACATGCCCGCCGTTTTTCCGTCAGGGCTGATGACTGCATTTCTGAAAACTGGGCTGCTAGTAACTTCTTCACGCGCCGAGACCAGATCTATATCTTGATCAGACAGTGTCAGGTAGTCTTCCGAGATTCCGGTAAGAGGCGTGTCTTCAAAAATTGGCACATTAAGAATGCTGTCTACCGATTCAACACGGTTAATGGCGAGCAATTCGTCACGCAGCTCGCCGAGTTTGTTTAGCTCTTCCCGACTGAACAAGTCACCTGTAGGCGTATAGGCAATCGTGACTGCTTCTCGAATGCCATAACGAACATTTATCTCTCGCGAGAATTCGAGATCTGGATCGTCTTCTAATAGCAGTGAGTCAGCAGATGCATCGAGTCGGAAATTCTGCGTCTGCCAGCCGAAGAATCCGACGAGCAACAGCAGAATAGCGATTGCCAGATAGGGCTTCGTGAATACCAATGAGCTATAGAATCGAGTTACAGATGAAGACATACTGAGATTGAACTACCTTAGAAATGATCAAGACTATTGAATCTAACTATACGCGGTTCGATCAATTTTTGCGATTTGATTACCTCTAACGAAGAGGACATTCACTGAGAGAACGGAGTGTGATCCCACACTCCGTCTATCGAGATGACGCCTAGATACTAGAGCTCCGCCTGATCCAGTTCTTGGCGTCTCGCTCCGGCCATAATGCCATGGAAGGCATAATTTCCCTCGTGACAGGCATACTCGTACATATGCTCCCCGGGCAGCTTGCGGTTCATTGCGATCTCACCAGTCCAGGCTTGTCGATAGCTGAGAGGGTCTTCCAGAGTGAATGAATATTTTATCTTGCCTTCATTCTGCAGGCTAAAACGCTCTGTGATCACCAACTGCTCTGAACTGCCTCTAAAGGACTGCTGCGAGTGGAAGTTCTGCGTCTTCACTACGAGAGTGTCGCCCTCCCAATAACCTACCGAGTCACCCATCCATTTCTCAAAGTTGGTTGGGTGATGATTCTTGTCTATTGGAATGATTCGAGCGTCGTGAACCATTTCGACAAGGATCATTACGTGGTCTTGGGTCTGCACAATCTGATAGTTGCTGTTGTAGAGAATCGGCAACATAGGCGGCCCTGATCCGGACCCGAAGGTAAGCAGGCAACGCTCACCTAGGGGACGGAGCTCGTGCGCATCAAAGGGCTCAACTCCGGGTCGAGCTCGCCACTGGGCACGGAGACCGTTCTGCGGGCGATCACCTTCCAGGTAGGGAATTTGCCCATTGGGTGGGTCTACAATAATTGACGTGCGGTACTCCCCATCTAACTGAATTGCATCTGAGCGAGGATCCCACCAGAAACTATTGTAACCAAGGTCTGCGTTGCCATCAGTTGGAGGCGCTCGTTCTGGGTCGGCCGCTTGCGAGGAAATATCATAGCGATCACGCCAGCCCTGTTCTACGTCGGCCGCCTCTGCTTCGGTTAGAAAGCCCTTCTCGCCTAATTCTTCAGGGCGAGTCAGAGGGGTCTGCGAGGAGTTGCTCCAATAACCTTGGAGGTCGGGTCTTCCATCGCTGGTTCGCGGCATCTCCCAGTCTTGGGCTGCGATAGGCCCCATGGATAGAGAAACTAGCGCCAGACCAATTAGACAGCGGTAATGAATCTTCATTCTATTGTGCCTCATTGTTAGATTTCAGGGTCTTTCTTCGAGCATAGCGCCAATGCATAATTGCCACAATCAAAGGTAGATAAACTAGGCTAAGATCACGATAATTGACGAATTGGGCTGTATTCCGCGATGGGCGAGCATTGCTTATTGGTTACTAAATTTTTAAATTCGTTTTTTAGTCTATAACACATTGATTTATAACGAACATTCCTTATAATTTCGCCCAAATCGAGCTGCAACTTTCTGTGACATGGTATCGCACCCCGTAGGATTGGAAATGAAATGTTGTTACCATTATCACCAGCTTGAGTAATGGCTAGAGCAGTTGATAAAGGTCAATGCTCCACGTAATCGGCCCGATACAATGACTCAACATACGATTTAAGCGACAACTAGTCTAATCCACTAGTTACTATTAAGGAGTTGTCATGCTACGTAAACTTTTCATAATTAGCGGCCTGCTAATCGCCTCTTCCGCTGCTCTAGCCGATGAATGGTTGCGCTCTATTCCAGATTTCGAACTCTCTGATCATCTGGGAGCGATACATACACTAGACACCTATGCCGACAATGAATACGTCGTGCTCTACGTACAAGGAGTAGGCTGCCCAATCGCTAGAATCGCGCTGCCAAATTATCGTGAAGTGCGTGATGAGTACGCTGGCAAGGGCATCGAGTTCGTCATGTTCAATGCGAACATTCAGGACAACCTGCCGCGCATCGCCAAAGAAGCTGGTGAGTTCGGTATAGACTTTCCGATCATCAAAGATGAAGGACAGTTTCTCGCGAAGGCACTAGGCGTTGAGCGTACTGCTGAAGTATTCATCGTCAACCCACGAACAAAAGAAGTTCTCTATCGCGGACCAATCAACGACCAGCTGGGTTACGAAACACAACGCAACAATGCTGATGAACATTTCCTCAAGGACGCGTTGAATACTGTTCTTGCTGGCGGCACTGTGAATATGGATGACATACCAGACTCGAAGGGTTGTCTGGTTGCAATCTTCGACACTTAGTCGAAAATAAATATTAAAAAGGGGACACAATGTGTCCCCTTTTTTCCGCCTGCAATTTGTCACAGGTCGTCGAGCTAAACTGCTTAAGCTTCTTAACCGAAAACGTCTCAGTTAAAGACCACGTTTCTAATGATCGCGATCATGTCAGTTATTCCCTGACGAAAGTCTGCTTCGGGAACACTCTCGTCGTTGCCGTGCACGCCGGTAGGCTCTCCGGCTCGCGTGATAATCGGATTAAAGCCATAGCTCACGATACCGAGATCACGGGTGAAGTGGCTGTCGGTAAAACCAGTACTCACCGAAGGCAAGACTCTAGAGCCCGGATACAATTCTCGGGTTACATTTTCAATCGCCGTAAATAATCTTGAACTCGTCGAAGAGACTGCCGGCGTGAACGCCATGATCACCTCGACCTCGACGCCAGCTGGGGCGACCAGCGCGGTAAGATCGGCAATGAACTCTTCTGCGGGCCTATCCGGAAGCATGCGACAGTCCAACTCGGCCCAAGCCTCTGGCGGCACCACGTTAATCTTGTTAGATCCACTCATGCGCGTTATCGAACAGGTATCTCTAGTCAATGCATGATGGCCGGGTCGATATGACTGAAATGCGGGGAGAAACTCCGGGTCCTGAATAGCAGCGCTCATATTCGCATAAGCTGCAGCCCACTCATCATCCAAGGACAGAGCTATGCCGGCAAAGTAGGTATCTACGGGCTCAATGATACGAGCCGGAAACGGGTTTGCGCGAAGCACCGTTAATGCATCAACGATACGCGTAACCGAACTGGTAGTTCTGGGCGAGGAGCCATGACCGGGCACATCCACGGCCGTCAGTCGCAACCACACTGGAACTTTCTGCGTCACTTCGACACCGAAAATTATCTCATCCATATTGCGACTACCGGATCCGCCTTCGTTGATCAATAGGCTTACCCCATCGAAAATTTCTCGGCGATTCTCAATTAGCCAGCCTACGCCGAATGCACCACCTGCTTCTTCGTCGGCACTTGCTAAGAAAACCACGTCTCTATTCAATGCGCGACCGCTTCGATGCAGCGTTAGAAATGCGGCGAGTTGTGAGATGCCAGTACCCTTCATATCTCTCGCGCCGCGACCTAAGATATAGCCATCGCGTATTTCGCCGGAGAGAGGATCGATAGTCCAGTATTCTGGGTCGGCCGGAACCACATCGGTGTGCTGCAACATCATCAAACCCGGCTGGTCGCCACCCTCGAGTCTTGCCCAAATATTTCCACGACCGGGCGCGCTTTCCGCCGTCTCGTATTCGATGCCTTCTGCCTCGAATATTGCTGCATAGAAATCAACAGCACGGGATTCGTTACCGGGAGGATTGATGGTATCGATCTGAATCAATTCCTGCAGCCAGACGACGGATTCATCCTCGATGGATTGAGCTAGTGAATGACTAGTAACTATGAAACAGCCGATTAGCAGTAGTACATTTTTCGTTTTCAAGCGAAGACTCCCTGAGTAGTGATGCTCTAAAAATACAGCATCTCCTTCACAGTGGATAGTCGCGTAGTGGTGTACTTAAGGGAAAGGACGAAAAATCCTGCACAGGGGTGTTTATGCACGGAATTGGTTCTGAAAAAGCACAGGATTAGCGTAGGCAGAACGACAGGGACTTGTTTTTACAGATGTTAGGCGCGGATGCTATTCAACAAACGCGCGCTCGATAACATAATGCGCCTTGATTCCTTGACGCGACTCCTCGAAACCCCAGTCGTTTAAAATCTGACAGCTGTCTTTCAGCATGCCTGGACTACCGCAGATCATGAATCTGTCGTGCTCGGGATCTGCTTGTGGCAGGCCGATGTCGGTGAATAATTTCCCAGTGGACATCGCATCCGTCAGACGACCCTGCGTTGCATAATCCTCGCGAGTAACGCTGGGATAGTAGATTAGTTTTTCTCTAACTTCTTCACCGAAGAATTCGTTATTCGGCAAGTCATGTTGGATAAATTGCTGATAGACCAATTCGGATGCGTAGCGCACCCCGTGAGTCACAATCACGTTGTCGAATTTTTCATAAGTTTCTGGATCTTGAATGATGCTAATAAATGGCGCTAGACCAGTACCGGTGCTAATCAGATATAGGTTTCTACCTTCGAGTAGGTGATCGACGACTAGGGTGCCCGTAGGTTTGCTGCTGACAAATACCTCATCGCCCACCTGAATGTTTTGTAAGCGAGACGTAAGCGCTCCGTCGGCGACTTTGATGCTTAGAAACTCCAGCTCCTCATCGTAGTTGGGGCTGGCGATGCTATAGGCACGCATCAGAGGCTTGCCTTCGACTTCAATACCTAGCATCAGGAAGTGGCCGTTCTCAAATTTCAGCGAGCGATCTCGTGTTGTCTTAAAACTAAACAGAGAATCGTTCCAATGATGGACGCCGGTAACGCTTTGGGTTGAAAGGTTTGCCACTGCTCGCTCCTGATACTTAGATAGCCGACGTAGGGTTTACCTAGGGCTTACTAATAGAAATGCTGATAATACGTTGCGCGCATTGTAGGACTTCTCTACTATATCCGTATAATTGATTATCTGTATATTACTTATCTATTTATTTGATATAAGATCGAAAATTTATGCGCTTTACACTAAAACAGCTACAAGTATTTCTGGCCGTGGCCAGCTTTGAGAACGTCAGCCTAGCTGCCGACGAACTGGCTATGTCGCAGTCCGCCGCCAGCACTGCGCTTAAAGAGCTGGAACACCGTTTGGACTTGCGCCTGTTCGATAGAATAGGCAAGCGTCTACAGCTAAACGAACAGGGCATTGCTCTGCGTTCAAAAGCTGCGGCACTGATCGCGGGGGCCACGGAGTTAGAGAACACTCTGATTGGGGCCAGTGACATCGGTGAGCTGAAGGTGGGGGCGACGCTGACCATCGGGAATTATCTCGCGATCGGAATCATGGCCGAGTTCATGAAGGAGCACCCGGCGGCTAAGGTAAATCTGAATGTGGAGAACACGGCATCCATAGCCGCCAAGGTCAAAAATTTCAAATTGGACATCGGCTTGATTGAAGGCGAGCTACAAGAAGCCGATCTAGATGTAAGCTATTGGCGCGAAGATGAGCTTGCTCTGTTCTGTGCCCCGACTCATCCGCTGGCCTCACAGACAGAACTTCAAGACGAAGACCTGTTGTCGGCTGACTGGATAATACGTGAGAAGGGCTCGGGAACACGTCAGGCATTCGATCGCGCCATGACTGGAATCCTCTCCAATCTAAAATTGAGGTTGGAGTTGCAGCACACAGAGGGTATAAAGCGTGCAGTCGAAGCAGGGCTGGGCATAGGCTGCCTGTCGAAGATAACGCTAGAAGAAGCATTCAAGCGTGGCTCACTGGTACCACTTGCCTGCCCTCATAGAAACTGGACTAGGAAGTTTTATTTTATCCTGCACCGGCAGAAGTTTCTCAGTCACGGCGTGAGAAGCTGGATGGAACACTGTAAGAACACTTAGGATTCATTGCGAGCATGTCAGAAGTTTTAAGCAATCAAAGCATGAAGCCGCTCTCTAAGCGGGTTGCTGATTTTACAATTGCGAGGCGCAAACTATTAGCAGTGCTGTCCGCTGTTATAAGTGTGTTGTTAGCCACGGGTATTATACGCACCAGCTTCGACACCTCGCTAGAGGCTCTGCTCTCCGAAAGCGATCCCTATCTCGACGAACTAATCTTGATGGATGAGGCATTTCCATCGCCATTGGAAGTAAGGTTCGCGTTCGTGACGAACGGATCAGACACGGTGTTCAATAGGGAACTACTCGCGGCGATTGATGACCTTAAAGACAGCTACTCTGCTATCCCCTTTGCCGATCGGCTGACCACGATTCTGGATTATGTTTCACCCGAGACACAGAGCAGACTCTTCATAAAAGCTCTGCGCGCCTATACGGAAGAAGAGTTAGCCGAGGTTGCCGATGCCGCATTGGCCGACAGGCTACTCACGGCCAATCTACTCTCCGATGATGCCGCACTCACCTTCGCGATAATCACGACGGATTCGGCAGGCATCTCTGCCGATGATCGCCTAGACATTGCCACTGCCGCGCTACTGCTTCGCGACGAGATTCGCAGTCGCCACCCGGATGTGCAAATTCTCGCGAACAGCGAGGTGATGCTTGAGCAATCAAGCCAGCAAGCCATGGTAGACGACCTAACTAACCTGATGCCCTTCGTAATCCTAGCCTGCGTCCTCGCCATCTGTTATTGCTTTCGCTCGGCAACTCTAGGCATCTGCATCTTGACTCATGTGCTATTCACGTTGCTCTGCACCATCGGTGCCCTAGGCTACTTGGGCTTCTCGTTCAACAGCATCTCCATAATCGCGCCATTGGTTCTGGTGATTGTTGCTGTGGCTAATAGTGTGCATATTATTTCTATCTATAAGCAGGCTATGCATAGAGGCAGCACGAAGACCGATGCCATGCGTGAGAGTATCACTCACAACTTTCAACCAGTCTCACTTGCCGCGCTCACCACGGCGATTGGTTTCTCATCCTTGAATATGTGTTCCTCCCCCGCGATTCAAGAATTCGGACAGATAGTTGCCCTTGGGATCGTGTTCGCCTACCTGCTCACGCTGTTATTGCTACCGGCAATTCTGATCTGGATGACATCGCAAAGAGAAGTGAACGCAAGCACCGGCGTTTCCTTCATGGAAGGCACGCTTGCCAAAATCAGCGAAATTACGCGAAGCAAAGATGTTCCAATATTCTGGGGTTGCACGTTCTTAGCGATTGCCACGTTTGCTCTACTACCTTTGAACGAGACGGATTTTAACCGCCTCGACTTTATCGCCGCTGACACCGATATAAAACAGTACTACGACGAGGTGAGCAGCCACTACAATCGCGGCTCGGCTCTCAACTACGGCATCGACATTCAGACACAATGGTCTGCGATCCAGCCGGACTTCCTGCGCAGAGTCGAAGAGTTCAGTTTCTGGTTGAACGAGCAGGAAGAAGTGGAGTCTTCCGCCAATGTTGCGAACGTTGTAAAAACGATTCATCGCGTGCAGAACGATAACAATGAAGCATTCGATCTAATCCCAGATGACTTCGATACCGTAGCGAACTATCTACTCGCCTACGCGCTCATTCAGAGCGATGACTTTCCACTGTTCGGTTTCGTAAACACCGACTTCTCTATGATCAACTTGTTCATCAATGCCGTTCCCCTGTCGAACCAGGAACTTATCGATTTTGACGCAAGGGTAACGGAGAAGTTTCAACAGGACTTCCCAGAGGCAGAGCTATTACATGGCAGCGGCATACTGCTGTTCTCGCGCATGGATGAACTAGTGACCATCGAGTTACTGCAGGGTTATTCCATTAGTCTGTTGTTGATTACCATCAGCCTCATGATTGGAATGCGCAGTTTCTATTTCGGCATACTGAGCATCATTCCCAATCTACTACCGGCCACTATGGTGTTCGGATTCTGGGCCTTGTTCGTGGGGCAGCTGGACCCGTTCGTGATGATGCTATTTAGTATCAGCATCGGCTTAGTTGTCGATGATACCGTCCACCTGCTGAGTCACTACTTAGAGAAACGACGCGCCGGAATAGACAAGACCGACTCTATCGACTATGCGATCAAGACCGCGGGGCCGGCGCTGTCCATTACCACCATCGTGCTGGCGCTAGGCACGACCATCCTCATCGCCGCCAACACCATCTACTTTCAACAGGCAGCGAAGCTATTGGTTCCCATCGTGGTGCTCGCCCTCCTGTTGGATCTGTTCTACCTGCCCACGATCCTGCGTCGATTCGACAACCAGTTCAAAACTAAAACCTTGTGACAAGCTGATTTCCCGATTTACACTGTGAGCAAGCCAATAAAAGGAGAGCTCACATGAAGAATGGTAAGAAATTACTTAGCAGAAGACAATTCACCAAACTAGGCGCTACCGCAATCGCGGCCGCCGCCGTAGGAGCAAATCAGATGGCCTCAGCACAGACCCCCGCAAGCGAATTAGAATCAGCGTTCCTCATGGAACTGTCCTTGGATGTCGCCGATCAACTAGACACAGGACACACTAGCATCGCGCCAGTAACCGGCGGTACCTTCGGCGGACCAAGATTGCAGGGTACAGTTAGAGACGGCGGCGCCGACTGGATCACCCAGGTAGCCGGACACTCCAGCCTAGACGTAAGAATCACCCTGGATACCGACGACGGCGATATCATCTACATGACCTACACCGGTGTTGTACACAGAGCAGATAGTGGTCTCTATTGGCGAGTGCGCCCCATCTTTCAAACCGCCTCAGAGAAATACAACTGGCTCAACCACATCGTCTGCATAGGCAAGAGCAAACAGATCCCAGGAAAAGTAGCCTATGACGTGTTCGAGATATTATGAGACGTGATGGTCGCATGAGGACCTAAGAGTCAGTATCAGAGTAATTCTAGAAGCACTCCAATTCTTAAACTTTGAACGTCTACATAGCGCGCGAAACAGATACTTCCAACCGGTGATGGAGTTGATGACTGAAAACCCTCGCACAGGTTGAACCCGTTTACTCTGGATATTTATTAACTTCTATAACAATAGACAAGAAAAACCGGGACACGTTAGAATTTTAGGGGCAGAATCAATACTCCCTCATATCGAGATACCGGTGCGCATCAATGCCTAGGCCTAGAAAACTATTAGTTTCACAAAGTCTATTAGTGCTGATTTTTGTGGCTATGACGACTCTTTCGTATCCGCTAACTGCCGCTGAAGCCGACGATGGCAATTGGCGCATCGTGAATTATTGGTCTGAATGGTGCGCGCCCTGTAGAGTCGAGATCCCCATGCTTAATGAACTGAGTGTGCGTTTGGCCAATAGCAATGTGATGATTGTGGGCGTGAACTTCGATGAAGACCCCAGGGAGTTAACGCTTGAGATTGCCGATGAGATGGGCATCGAATTTACTGTGTTATGCCAGAAAACGGTCGATCTGTTAGGGATGAAACCCCCTGACGTTCTGCCTACAACTTATTTATTGTCACCCTCGAATGAAGTCATGGCGAAACTAATAGGTATGCAAAGCGAGCAGGATATAATTGAAGCATTAACACTTCAGGGGCTTACCCCGCTTACCCCGTTTACCGATTGAGAATTAACTAGAAGCCCGCAGGAACATAGTGACATGATTAGACCGATCGGTTCTCCAAATGCAGCTCTGCTTGTCTTCCTCTTTGCATGGAGCGTGAGTCTTGCCTCGGGCGCGGCCGGACAAGCGCGGTTAGAGCACTTGCCATCACCCGCTCCTAGCAATAGCAGCCTGTCACGTGTTGTCGCCAATGAATCTGGAGAAATCTATCTCTCTTGGGTAAGTCAGGATACTGAACAGGCAACTCTGGCGTTCTCTCGACTATCTAGCGAGGGCTGGGATACCCCCAAAGTGATCAGCCAGGGTAACAACTGGTTTGTAAACTGGGCGGATTTCCCGGCGCTGTCGGTTGACTCCAGCGGTATGGTTGCACATTGGCTACAGATAAGCGCGCAGGGAACTTACGACTACGATATTCGCGCGCGGTTTTATCCGCAAGACAAGGCGAGCTGGACAGAAGCGCAGACAATCCACACAGACGGTATTAGCGCCGAGCATGGGTTCGTTTCAATGCTGCCATTCGACAGCGGAACTACACTAATCACTTGGTTGGACGGACGGGAGACTAAGCACGGCGATCCGCTAGGGGCGATGACTCTACGTGCCGGAATTTTCGATAAGTCTGGTGCCAATGTTAAAGAGTGGGAGCTAGATCATCGCGTCTGCGATTGCTGTCAGACCAGTTCAGCGATAACGGAGAAAGGCCCAATCGTTGTGTACCGCGATCGCTCTGCCGAAGAAGTGCGAGATATCTATGTCACGCGCTTAGTAGAAGGCGTCTGGACGGTGCCGCAGCCAATACACAATGACAATTGGGAGATTGCCGGCTGTCCAGTCAATGGCCCTTCAGTTGCGGCCATGAAAGAGAGAGTTGCCGTTGCTTGGTTTAGCGCTAAAGACGACACACCAAAAATTCAACTCGTAATGTCATCTGATAGTGGCATGAGCTTCTCTGACCCCATAGTTGTAGAGAGTCCGAATACGAATGGTCGTGTTGGCGCGGTTATTTTAGAATCCAGCGAGATCGTCGTAAGCTGGATGGACACCACGGACGAGGCGAAGATTATGCTCTCGCGCTACGACATAAAGGGTGAGTTTCTAGGGAGTACCGAAGTTGCTAGCAGCAGCGCATCGCGTCGCAGCGGATTCCCAATCATCGATGCAGTAGGCAATTCAGTATATGTGACTTGGACTGACATTAGCACTACGCCACAGGTTAAAGTCGCACGAATCGACTATTAGTGGAGCAAAACATTAGCACTAACCTTTGATATTAAGCCATTTTTGCGCCGCCCCCTTTATTCTCTTAAATCAGAAAGATCAGAAATCGATTCCACCCCAGCAGACTCGCACGCCCCACAATCCCGAGCAGCGCAGCAGAGGCTGAAGTGCAAGGCAGAATATTTTAACGCCGCAATTCGGCCTCTGCTGCGCTGCGTCCACCCACAAAAAAGCCCGGTCACC
>JAPKAI010000106.1 GCA_028825335.1 Gammaproteobacteria bacterium
GATGGAAGGTAGCCAGCAGGTCTTCATGGTATTCCTTACCAACGGCTTCTTATCCGCCATCAGTGACAATGTGTTTGTAGCAACGATCTACATGAATCAGATCACGCCATTGATGGAGCAAGGCTTAATGACTCGAGAAATCTTCGAGGCTCAGTCAGTCGCCGTGGTAATGGGAACGGGTATCCCAAGCATGTCCACACCAAATGGCCAGGCTGCATTCCTGTTCTTACTAATGTCGTCAATCGCTCCGCGAATTCGACTAGGCTATGGTCGCATGGTCTATATGGCGCTGCCGTACTTCCTAGTCTGCAGTACGGTTGCCGGTATCATCATGTACAACTGGCTCTGATAGAGCTTGGCAGGATTGCACCTGATTCGAGGTGTACGGAAAAGGGAAGAGCATTGCTCTTCCCTTTTTTCGTTCTTGCTATAGCCTTTTACCCCTGCTTCTTTACGCGACCTCTTTGGAAAAGAGTACGTCAGCGTAGCAGACACCTTCCGGTAACTCTCGCCGATCGGTTTCGTGTATCTGATGTTTATATCCTTGATGCAGAGCGCTCAGTACCTGATAAGCAACCCGATAGAAGAGAAATCGAATCGCATCGCATCATTGAAGTGTTGCTCGCCTCAGTGACGTTAGGTGAACTGATGATGCCTGTGATCATGGTTCAGTTGATCCCACTCGCGATGATGGTGTTTGTGGTTCGCGATCCGCGACAATACGATAGTTCGAATCATGTCCTGGTTCCCCCTATTCACACCCTACCTTATGATTAATCGCCCAGCTGCCGATCATCCACTTATCGATGTGGTTGGCACCACCATTGTGTTACTTCTTAGCATCGTCTTCGTTCTTTGGCTTTCCGGCAAAGTCTTTCGCATGGGCGTGCTGCGAACCGGCCAGCCACCTAGGCTAATTGAGCTCCTGCGCATGATGCGCCAAGGAAATTAGCAGTCTTAGGAGCGTTCTAGTCTTTCGGAGGAGATTCGGTAGGAGCCGACGTCTGTCCGCAATGCACGCATTGCTTGGTTAGCAAATTTAGGAAAATGCTCTTTACATAAAATTGTTTGCGACAGTTAGGGCAATTTCTCATCGACATGTCGATCGCAAAACCAGCATAGACAACCATGTAGATCCACATCATAGAATCAATGCTACGCCCATTTTTAAGCAGCATCCAGATCGCCACAACATACACCGGTAGAGTCCAGAAGCAGACAGCGAGACGAGTCCGCACTCTGACGATGCCTCGCAGATCCTTCCCAAACTTCACTGGGTCTGGGGTTCCGGAGGTTTTCTTATTGGACTGCTGAGATTTAGGCATTCGCTTGAAAGAGCTCTTGTCAGACTACTAAGGAATTTACCGCGTTCCATCCCTGACTTAAACCAATAAATAGCAATATACCTGCCAGCAAGCGATTAACTAGAGTACTGCTTTCTTGTAGCCGGGTTTTCAAATAAGTGCTCGCTACAACAAAGCCGTACAACGCGACCAACTTGCCAATGAATACTCCAAGCAGAAACCCGGCCAGAGTCAGGCCCATATATTGAAAATCGAAGTACTGACTGATCGTCGCCAATGCGAAGACCCAAAACGGTACGGCCTGAGGATTCAGCACAGAAATTATTAGCCCGTTTCGAAAAAATGATACCGGCCTATTTTTTCTTTTCTCCAGAGTGGGCTTTGATTTACGGGTAAATATAAAAATGGCTAAGACTAGAAAAATAAATGCCAAGAAAAATTTAACGAAGACATTTTCATCGAGGAAAGAGCTAATTAGCGCACCGAAGCATATGGCAATCAACGCCTGCAGACTCTCGATTATTGAGGCAGCGAATACAATCTCGATACCACTGCGGCGGTCGTAGTCGATAGTTGTCTTTACTACCGCCAAATTGATCGGTCCGAATGGAATAGTGCCTAGTAAGCAGGCGAGAAAGCCAACGAATAGATAGAGGGATGGGCTTTCCATGTCTATTGATAACCCTTTGCTTGCAGATTAAACAAGGTAGCGTACTGCCCATCGAGATCAAGTAACTGTTGATGGCTGCCTTGCTCCATAATCTCCGCCTTTTCTAACACGATAATATGATTAGCCATGCGTACAGTTGAGAATCGATGAGAAATAATAATTGAAATTCGATTGTCGGTTAGATCACCAAAGTGCGCAAAAATTTCAGCCTCGGCTCGCGCATCGATAGCCGCCGTAGGTTCATCCAAAATCAATATATCCGCTTTGCTGCGCATGAAGGCACGAGACAACGCGATTTTTTGCCACTGACCGCCGGACAATTCCTGTCCGTCCTTGAACCAAGTGCCAAGTTGCGTCTGGTATTTGTGTGGCAGATCTTTCACGAATGCTTCAGCCATACCCTTGCGTGCCGCTTCGGAAATTTGATCGTCTTCACCGATGCTATCAACATCGCCAATTCCAATATTCTCGCCAACAATCAATTGGTAACGAGCAAAGTCCTGAAATATCACTCCAACCTTTTCACGGATGGTATCAAGGTCCCACTCTTGCAGATCCAATCCATCGACGAGTATTCGTCCCTCGGTTGGAGCATACAGGCGAGTAAGCAATTTAATCAGCGTGGTCTTGCCACTACCATTCTCACCTACGATCGCTAGACTCTCGCCGGGGATGATATGCAAATTGACGCAGTTCAAGGCTGGCGTCTGCGCGCCGGGATAGGAAAAACTAACATTCTCGAAGCGAATTCCATCGGCAGGGTCAGGACCCTGCGTCTTATCTCCCGTATGCTCCGGTACCTTGTGCTCCAAGAATTCAGTAAGATTCGACAGGTAGAGATTGTCTTCATACATACCATTTATCGAGGTCAGGCTGTTTGTAACTGAATTCTGGCCAAGGCGGAATTGTGCGATGTACATCGTCATCTGCCCGATAGTGATGGCGCCCGCGATGGCAGCAAAGCCTACCCAGCCATAGGCGAAATAGAACGCCGCGCTGGCAAACAGTCCTAGAATATATCCCCAGAAACCTCTTCTTAGAACCAGAGATCTATCTTCTTTATAGATGTTGCGAAAGATATCCACGTAACGTTCTAGGAACAACCTACCCAACTGCAAGAGCTTTACCTCCTTAACCCCATCTTCGCGCGTCAGCACCATTTCTAGATAAATCTGCATACGTCGTTCGGCTGAACGCCTACGGTGTATCCGAAATGCCTCGCCTGAAAATTTCGCCTCAGCAAGGAATGCAGGAACGCCAGCTAGGCCAAGTAGTAATACTGCATAAGGAGAGAATTGAAAAAGCCATATACCAATTGTAGTAAGAGCGATCACATCCCTGAATAAATCGAACGTCTTTATAACGAGGCTAAGTGGTCTACTTGATGCTTCACGACGAGCACGAACAAGCTTGTCGTAATACTCCGCATCTTCGAAGTGAGCTAGCTCGAGAGTAAGAGCTTTTTCAAGAATCATTACGTTGATCTTGTTGCCCAATAATACGCGCAATATAGATTGGCAAATCATGCTGATACGTTGGGCGCCCGTCATCAACACAACTAACCCAGCTTCCAGAAACACATAGTAAAGTGCATCGCTGCGCAATTGTTCTGCGTTGCTGCCATCATCTTGAAAGGCATTGGAAACTACGTCGACGAATAGTCCGCCCACAGAAGCAATCAACGCCGGGAGGAAACCGGACACCAGGGTCGTTAGGGCCATTGCGATCGTGAGCTTCGCACTGGTACTCCAGACGATCTTTAGAGCGACACCACTATATTGAAATACCGAAAGGAATTTCTTAATGGGGTTTTGAGGATCTTGCTTTTCCAAACTACACTCAGACTAGAATTCAAACTAGGAATAAAAAAAGGGTCTTAGTTAGCACCAAGACCCTTCACTTTTTATCTTGCTATAAATTAGTAAAGTTTCGTACTACTACATTTATAAACTATAGCTAATCGAACAATAGCTACTGAACTTTAGTTTCTAAGCTATAACTTCATGAACTTAAGTACGATGCGATCAGTATTGCGCGCCAATGATGGATCGAATGGACCAACCGAATGATTATCTGCGTCGTTGTCTAGCACGTCACTAGCACCTGCCAATACGAAACCAGATTCTAGCACTGCCTTAACAGCGTCATCGAACGCGATTCTATGCAGAGTTACATTGTCCGCACCGGGTGTACCCTCGTGATCAATCACAGCCAATATTCCACCGGATTTTAGTGCACCCATAACCTGCCCCAAAATGCCTTGAGCAGCCGCAGGATTGGAATTGTGAAAATCATGGAAGTTCAATGCCGTGATTGCAAAGTCCACTGAGTTCGCTGAGATATCGGAAATATCAGTTAGCCACTCATCTACATTAGCAAGTCGGCCCGCTCTAGCAGTCGCTGCCTCTGCAGATCGACCGCCGGGACGGTTCTGCATAAGTACCTGGCCGTTAGATCCTACTGCGTAGGATAGGACTTCTGTGTACCAGCCACCGGATGCATTAACATCCAGTACAGTCATTCCTGCTTCCAGGCCAAAAAAATCCAATACAGCTGGAGCTTGACGGCTGGCGTCTCTTTCTTTATCCGCTGCTGGGCGATCAGAATTTGCCATCGCTCTTTCTAGAGCGGCCATATCTAGCGCCTGAGCGCTACTGCAGACTAAGCTGCATATTGCGAGCAAAGATAATACGGATTTCATAATGATGACCCTTTTATGTGAATTCCTAGTGTTGATCCTACCGAGTATCGTTAATAATGGCTTTTAACTGGAAAATCTATCTGAAAGCACTTATTTTTAAGGATAAGTGGTAGATACAAGCATAGGAGCATAAACCAAGCAAGGTGGGGAGTACACAGTTATTCGACGAGTCGAAAAACCCCCTAGAAGGCCATTTTACGGGTGTTAATAGGATCAGTGGAGGCGGCGCTCAACCTTAAGTTCGGACTCGAAAAAGTCTTTTACCTGCAGTAATTGCGTCACATCACCCTCACTTTGCATGAGGGGCATGTGCATTTCAATATCGCCCAGAATATTAGTAATACTGCTTGTATCTAAAGTACTGAGATCCAGATCAAACGGGAAATTAGATTCCTTTGACATACTATGATTACTCCCTGAAGTGCTCTGGCTCCGATTTGGCCCGAATTTTCGCACAAAAGTAGTATCGACTGACTTTAAGAAATCTTCATAAGAAATTCTTATATATAGAGTTTTTTGAATTTGAAATCTAAATGATTTTATTAACAGTGTTAACTTTACGCGGTTCACATCAGGTATTACACTAACCCACGAAGTTGGTGGAGTGCCTTCTCCGCTAGTCTAGAAAAACAATAAACGGTACAGATAAGTCCTACTGTGAGTGAGGGGTTTCAGGATCACAGCTCTTATCAAGGCTTAGGCAAGGTTTACTAGAGCCAATCGAATTTCAATCATCGTAGGGTCCGCAGCGCTCCTGCTCACAGCGATGCTGACAGGCAAGGCCATACCATTCGACAACAGCACCGAACGATACTTCGTCGCAGGTGATCCACACCCTACTCGAATACGACAATCTGATAGAACTCTTCGGTGACAATGAATACCTCGTCGTTGGCTTTGAGGCCGCCTCTGATGAGACCGATATTTTTAATGCGGACACTGCTATACGGAATTGTAACTCTGAGAAATTCTGGCTTGATAGGCGCCGCTGTCATTCATCAGAACTGACCTGAGAAATGCGGCTCGACTGATGATGCGCAGGTGGAAAAACTAATAGAGGATCATCTGCAAATAATAATTAATGGCATGCTTAGTTGTTCACGAGGGAAGGGCAATAATTAGGTCTCGAAGAAAATCAGATGCTACTTAACTATCAAGTCCCATTGCCTTGCGTATCATCTGATTCTTAATCGGCGTCACCTTATCTGCTGCGTTCATTCCGATGTTACGTAACCAGCGTATGCTGAGATCTTGTTGTGCGAAAATCCGCTTGAGCCCCTCCATCAGCCACATCATCGAGAGATTGTTACCTTTGCGCCGACGCTGGTAGCGAAGCAATACGGTAGGATCAGCGACAGATCGACCTGCCGCGATGCCACGCTGCAATTCCTCTGCCAGCGCCTTCGCATCCAACAGACCCAGATTCACACCTTGGCCCGCTAGAGGATGCATCGTATGGGCGGCGTCACCCACAAGCACAATACTTTTTTTCACATAGTCGAGGGCATGACGTTGTCTGAGAGGAAACACGAAGCGTTTGTCGCTCCACTCAATAGCGCCGAGCTTAGACTCTAACGCCGCAGCAAGTTCTGCATTGAATTCATTCTCACTCAAAGACATAGCCCGCTCTGCCTGGTCTGGCGGCATCGACCAGACGATTGAGCAGAAATACTGAGCGTCATCCTCTGTCGTCGCACGCAGCGGCAAGAAGGCGAGCGGGCCTGTTTCCATGAAACGTTGGAGTGCAATGTTGTTATGTGGCCGCTGTGTACGCACCGTAGTTACAAGTGCGTGCTGCTCGTAGTTCCATTCCCGGCACTCGAAATTGGCCAGCGCTCTTAGCTTCGAGTTTGCACCGTCCGCGGCAATGACCAGTGATGCGCGAATTGCCTGCCCATCGTCGGCATTTAGTTTTACAATTGAGCCATCTTCACGCTCAATGTGCTCGAATGACTCTATGGAGAATGGCGTTATTGGAAAAACATTTTCAAGCTGCGCAATCCGCTTGTGTAGCGCTGCGATGATGATCGAATTCTCTACGATGTTACCTAGCTCAGGCTGATTGATCTCGGCTGCCGAAAAACCAATCGAGCCTGTACCCTCAGCATCCCAGACTTCCATGGCACTGTAGTTACAGACGCGGGCAGATTTCATGTCCTCCCAGACTCCAAGCTGCCGAAAAAGTTGCTGCGATGCCTGGCTGATTGCGCTGACCCGAGGGTCAAACTTATCACTAGGAAGTTCTGGGCTATCGTTATCCTTGCTTTGGACAAGAGGGTTGCGGTCTATCAATGCGATGCGCAGCGAAGACTCGGCAAGTAAGCAAGCAAGACTGGCCCCAACCATTCCTGCGCCGGCTATGACTATATCGAACTCGTTGATTTGGGCATCAGACATAGCGACCTATTATAGGCTCTGTAAGGCGTATTCCCAAGGGGCCTCTTATCGAGTCTAGGACCCTTTGTTTCGGGATTTCAGATTTACTGCTAGACTGCTGCGCTTATGGTGATTTACAGAACCCGTATCAAGAGTGGAGATTCAAAATGAGCAATATTGTCAGCGTCGATCAGATCAATAATTACCTAGGCCAAGAAGTTGGTGTCACCGAATGGATTGAAATAGATCAGGATAGAATTAACAAATTTGCCGATGCGACTGGTGATCATCAGTATATTCATATCGATCCAGAGCGAGCCGCGCAGACTCCATTCGGCACCACTATTGCCCATGGTTTTCTCACGCTTTCAATGATGAGCATGCTTAGCGCAGAAAATGGCGGAATTAAGCTCGAGAACGCGGTAATGGGGATCAACTACGGATTGGACAAAGTGCGCTTCATAAATCCCGTAAAAGTTGGCAGCAAGATTCGCGCTCGATTCCAGCTGGTCAGCAGTGAAGAGAAGAAACCCAATCACTATTTGATTAAGCACAACGTGACCATTGATATTGAAGGCCAAGACAAACCCGCTCTGATAGCCGAATGGTTAGGTATGACGGTTATAGGTTAAGGGTTTACTTATTAACATCGGGGGTTCGGCTTGTTTCAACGGCCTCCGAAAATTGAAACTAGAGAGTTCGAATCATGAAAAAATCACTACTCGCCCTGCTCCCCTTTCTCTCCGCCTGTGCAGGAGAGCCCCCGCAAGATATCGGCGTTAGAGATGGTCGACTAATTGCCTGCCCTGAATCACCAAACTGCGTATCGAGTTACGAAAGCAGCGAGGAGCACTCAATCGCAGCCTTAGACGGGAACCTAAGCCAGATTCAGCAGATACTCGTCGCTATGGATGGAGCTAATATCGTCAAGCAGTCGAGCAATTACCTCTACGCAGAGTTCACTAGCAGCCTCATGGGCTATGTTGATGATGTGGAGTTCTTGTACGATGCCGCGAACAATACGACCCAAGTTAGGTCCGCCTCTCGCGTTGGCTATAGCGATATGGGCGCAAATCGCAGTCGCATTGAGGCAATCCGCACTCAGCTCTAACACACTGATTTAAAGCTTTATATTCCTACCCCTTCTCTTCGGTTCAAGTCGATGACGATACTGCTTGGCTTTTGGACGGTAGATGCTCTTTTTATCGCATGGTGCTGTTTTTATAACACCAACTAAACTAGTTAATTCTCCAAGGGAGAGCCCAATGCCATTGTCTTCACAGCTCAGCCGCCGCGAACGCCAAATCATGGATATCGTCTATGAACTGGGTGAGGCCTCTGCCAAAGACATGAAGGCTCACCATTACCTTATGCACAAAATTTGCTAACACTTGCCAATACTTTTAACTCGCAAAGTTCATTGGTAGCTCCTCTACTGCTAGGGATCCAATCTAGTTTATCTTATCTCATCGCATCAGACATATTTTGAAACAAGAGGTTAACGGGCGTAGTAGTGACACCAGCAATATTTTTCTCAGCCTTTTTTTCGCGGCAGTACTCGCGGCCCCGTTTTCGGCGCCGAGCATCGATCTTCAGCAATCCGAATTAACTAGCTCCATTCAAACTAGCAGCCCA
>JAPKAI010000107.1 GCA_028825335.1 Gammaproteobacteria bacterium
GCAATCATCTGTGGCATGTCGGTCATGGCGACTTTCTTGCCGCTATACCAGGCATAACCACCGCCTAGAGCTATCGCAATGATTATCAACATGATGTTGATGCTGACCTGATCACTATCTAGTATTTGCGGCGACATGAACGTGGCTAGGGTTGCGAGCACCATGCCAGCGCCTGCCCAGAGTATTCCGCGTCTTGCTGTAACCGGGGAGCTCATCTGCTTGAGGCCTAGAATAAATAGAGCGGCTGCTATCAGATAGGCTGCTTGGATTAGTGTCTCCATCTAAGAATCCTCGCCTTTTGCTTTCTTGTCGCTAGGTCTAAACATCTCCAGCATGCGCTCGGTGACAACATAGCCACCTACGGCATTGCCCGCGCCTAACAACACGGCGATAAAACCGATGATCTGTTGCGCGGTTGTTTCGGCGATGCCTAGCGCGACCATCGCGCCAACCAATACAATGCCGTGCACGAAATTTGATCCTGACATGAGAGGCGTATGCAGGATAACTGGCACCTTGCTGATAATTTCGTAGCCCGTAAAGCCGGCTAGCATGAATATGTAGATTGCCGCGAGACCTTCGATCATGAGGATGCTCCTTCTAGCTGTTCTTTGATGCCGGCATGGTGAATTTCACCGCCATGGGTGATAAGACTTGCGCTAAGGATCTCGTCTTCGAGATCGATATTGATGGCGCCATCTTGTATCAAAAGTTCCAAAAAGTTGAGTAAGTTCTTTGCGTACAACTCACTGGCATGATTGCCAAGCATGCTAGGCACATTGGCTGGGCCATAGATCTTTACGCCGTTGTGCAGAACAGTCTCGTCAATTTTTGTCAGTTCACAGTTGCCGCCACCCTCAGCTGCGAGGTCCACGATAACGGAGCCGCCACGCATTCCTTCGACCATCTGTGTATTTATGATTAGAGGAGAAGGGCGTCCTGGTATCGCTGCCGTGCTTACTACTACATCCGCGGCTGCCACGTGTTTGGCAAGAATAGCTTGCTGTTGCTGGCGCTCTTCGTCGGTAAGCTCTCTTGCATAACCGCCGTCTCCTTCGGCTTTGATCTCAATGTCGACAAATTTTGCGCCTAACGATTCGACCTGCTCTTTTACTGCGGCTCGAACATCATAGCCTTCCACTATCGCGCCTAGACGTCGAGCTGTGGCGATAGCCTGCAGTCCTGCGACACCAGCACCGATGACTAAAACCTTAGATGGCCTAATCGTACCTGCGGCAGTCGTCAACATGGGAAAGAACTTGCCGAGTAGGTTGCTCGCTAGAAGCACGGCCTTATAACCTGCAATGGAGGCCTGTGATGAAAGAGCATCCATGGCCTGCGCTCTGGATATTCGAGGAATTAATTCCATCGAGAACGCGCTGATTTTTTTCGCTTTGAGTTTGTTGAAGCGTTCCAGATCTGAGTGAGGATTAAGGTATCCGATCAGGATCGACCCTTCCCTGAGCTGCTCGATTTGCTCGCTGGTAGCAGGATTCACTGTAAGGCAGATATCGGACTTGCCTAGAATTTCAGCAGAAGAGGCAGCAATTTCAGCATTCTCGTAGTAGTCGTCGGTATAGCCTGCAAGCGCCCCGGCCCCGGTTTCCAAAGATACCTGTATATCCTGTTTCGCTAGTCGATTTACGATATCTGGCACTAATGCGACCCGATGTTCGCCTTCGCGAACTTCTTTAGGGACACCGATTTTGATCGTCATACTGAACCTCAAATGCTCAATTTTTCATGAATGGCGCAGTATATAACGATCCTCCTCAAGTGCAAGTTAGGGTAATTAATGAGTTTTCGGCTTATCTCAGCCTGTAGATTTTGCTAGTATCTCATTCTTGGCAGATCCTATGGCCCACACACTAGGTATCTCAGGACACCTAAATTTTAATTCGCATCAGGATTTCAGCATGACTGCCCAAGCGCATACCCGTCATATCAGTTTGCTAGATACAACACTGCGTGACGGAGAACAAACTCAGGGTGTTTCCTTTTCCGCTAATGAGAAGGTGAATATTGCCCGTGCACTTCTGCAATCCCTCAAGGTGGATCGCATCGAAGTTGCTTCCGCCTGTGTGTCAGATGGTGAAAAGCTTGCCGTGTCAAAGATTACCGAGTGGGCCGATTCGGTCGGCAAGCTCGATCGCGTTGAGGTATTGGGATTCGTCGATCATAAGCGCAGCGTGGACTGGATTGCGAGTGCGGGAGGAAAAGTTATCAACCTTCTCGCGAAGGGTAGCGAGAAACACTGCCGCGAACAATTAGGCAAAACACTTGATGGGCACGTAGTGGATATCAAGAAAACGGCGAGCTATGCGATCGAGCAGGGTCTGAGCGTCAATATGTATTTGGAAGATTGGTCCAATGGTTATGCGAATAGCAAAGACTATGTGATGGGACTGGTTGATGGCACCAAGCAATGCGGGATTGGACATTATTTGTTGCCAGATACCCTTGGTGTATTGTCGCCGGATGAGGTAACCGCCTCCCTGACAGACATGATCGAAAGTTTTCCCGAATTGGAATTTGATTTTCATCCTCATAACGATTACGGCTTAGCTACCGCGAATGTAATGGCAGCGGTGAATGCAGGTATCAATACCATTCATTGCACCATAAATTGTTTGGGTGAACGCGCCGGAAACGCTTCGCTTGCCGAAGTGGCCGTCGCATTAAAAGACAAGATGGGTATGCAGCTATCTATCGATGAAACACGCATCGGATTGCTTAGTCGCATGGTCGAGAATTTTTCCGGCAAATGGATAGCTGCGAACACGCCCGTTGTTGGGGCTGATGTCTTTACTCAGACAGCAGGCATACACGCCGACGGTGACCTGAAAGGAAATTTATATGTTACAGAGCTCAGTCCAGAGCGTTTCGCACGGAAACGGGTCTATGCGCTTGGCAAAATGAGTGGTAAGGCTTCCTTGATCAACAATTTAGACGAGTTAGGGATAAGCCTCTCGACGGAAGATCAGGCGAAGGTGCTTAAACGAATCGTTAAGTTGGGCGATTCGAAGCACATCATTACCTCCGAAGATCTGCCATTCATCATCGCCGATGTTATGCAGAGTCGCGACTTTCATAACATCACGCTTCTGAATTGCTATATAAACAGTGGCTTAAACGTCGAGAGTACGGCGAGTATTCGTGTCGAGCTCGAGGGCAAAGAATTGCAGGGCTCGGGTTCTGGCAACGGTGGCTTCGCCGCCTTCTTCGATGCGATAGAAAAGCTGTTGAATGAGGGAGGCTTTAAGATGCCAGCGCTATTGGATTATGAGGTGCACATTCCCCGCGGCGGAAATATCGATGCACTCACGGAATGTATCATTACCTGGGAATGGCAGGAGCAGGAATTTAAGACACGCGGCGTCGACTCGAATCAGGTTCTTGCCGGCGTTAAGGCTGCAATGCGCATGATTAATATGCGCATGCAGGCAGAAAAGCACTAGCGAGCCCTTTCCCTGATCCTAGCTTTTCTATACCCGATTAGGGTCTATGCAGGAATAGGAGTTTTGTCTAACTCACTAACGACTAAGTCTCCAAACGCTTGAGTACTTATCATTTTTACGCCCTTTCCTGGCTTGGAAAGGTCGGGAGTGGAATTCCCTTGAGCGAAAACACTCTGCATCGCGTGCCAAACATTTCTTGCCTCGGCCTCTAGGCCAAAGCTCATTTCAAGCATCATCGCAACAGAGCCGATCATGGAATAAGGGTTGGCTATATTCTGGCCAGCAATATCGGGAGCAGAGCCGTGCGATGGCTCGTAGTAGGCTTTGTCAGGTCCCAGGCATGCCGAAGGCATAAGGCCAAGCGACCCAAGAATACCGCCAGCCTGATCACTCAATATATCGCCGAACATGTTCTCCATGACCATCACGTCAAACTGACCGGGGTTTAGGCAGAGATAGGTTGCCGCCGCGTCTACCAATATATGTTTCACTTCTACTTCTGGATAATCTTGGCCGACTTCTTCGAGAACTTCGTTCCATAGAACACTAGATTTAAGAACATTCGATTTGTGGATATTGTGGAGTACCTTCTTGCGCTTCATCGAAGTTTCGAAAGCTACCTTCGCGATATCTGCTATCTGGTCTTCATCGTACTCAAGCATTTCATTGACGTAGCGTTTCCCCTGCGCATTGATGCCGGTCTCTTTCTTACCGAAATACAATCCGCCGACAAGCTCGCGAATAATAATGAAATCGATTCCGTCACCGATGATTTCTGGCTTAAGCGGAGAGAAGTGCGAGAGGTCCTTTGGAAGATAGACGGGTCTAATATTAGCGAAGGTGTTGTAGCGGCGCCTAAGTGGTAGCAACGCACCGCGCTCAGGCTGCATGTCCACAGGAATCTTCTTAGATTCCTCGTGATTGAGCCCTATCGGTCCTTTCAAGATCGCATCTGCAGAATCGCATAGCGCCTTGGTGGCCTCGGGAAACGAATGTCCATGCTCGAAGTAGGCATTTGCGCCGAACGCACCATGCTGTAAATCTAGTTCGAGATTATTGCGCGAAGCGACAAGGTTTAGAATTTTTACCGCCTCGGCTGTAATTTCAGGGCCGATTCCATCTCCATCTAGTAGTGCAATCTTATATGCGGTCATGTTCATGTCCTTGTCTAAAATATCTGAGCCATAGCCCGAAAAAGTTGAGTGTTAACTGGCAGCCTCAGTCAAATTTGGACTGTCGGCTTCTTTAAAGAGGCGCGTAATTTACCATGCAGCCTATTTATGGGACAAGCACAAGACTAGTCGAGGGGCGTTAGAGTTCGCTTAATGGATATCTACTGCGGGAGAGGGGCTTTAATAACGAGGAGTTGTCGCCGCTAGTCGAGTGCGGCGAGTACTACATTGTCCAAAACGCCCATAAACCCTGTTACTTCGAATTTAGCTTCACCCATAACCTCTGCAGTCTAATGCCTATCCTTCGGCTCTAAAAGCTCTATACGGCTGTTCTCTGGCTATCCGCATTGAGGCTTCAAGAAGGCTGCTTCGCTCTTATGTCAACGCTTAGAGCCTCCTAGATCAGCCCAGTAAGCGCCTAGTTCGCACCCACCCCTTTTTCCACACACCGCCCAGTCAGTACTCCCAACCACGGGGTGCACCCCATTGCGCAAGGATGTTTCCATCTCACCCCTATACATACTATTTTGGACGAATGGTTAGCTGATATTGAGAATTAAAGTTTAGAGATAAGAACGTGCGATAAATATTATTTGTCTAAAATTCCAGGTTGCGCCCAATATGATTTCCTTCAAATATTAGTAGTAGTATAGATAAACACCAAGTACGCTAAGCGAGCTCTTTTAAAGCATTCTTAGTTGTAGCTGTCAGCTAGGCTACCCTTGATAGTGGAGTATCGGATGCGCTTATCGTCGGTGTTATTTATTTCCATGGTTCTCCCCATCATTCTTACAAAATGCGGGGAGGCGAAGGATCCGGTCTCGCGTGCTGATTCTTATATGACTGATCCTGAGGCGGTTAAGCGAGGTAGATTACTATTTGTAGGCACCTGCGCTGGCTATTGTCATAAATTAACTCCCGAAAGAGTTGATGCCTTATACCTGTTCGACTGTGACTGGAAACATGGTAGTAGCGATCAAGAAATTTTTAACACTGTCACTATTGGTGTTCCAAATACGAGAATGCTTGGATTTGGCACTAATTTTCCGGAAGGCGAGAATGATCTTTGGAAGATAATAGCCTTCATCCGAACGAACAGCCCGCAGTGCTCTTAGTTTATTTTATGATGACGTGCTTGTAGCGAATTCTAATCAGATTATATGAAAAAGCTTGGTGAGTTAGTTAAACGAATTAGCCAGATTACTAGCCTTAAATTCTATAAAGGGGGGATCCATGAAAGCCAAAAGATCAAAGTTTGAGTTTCTAAAATTAATGCTTAGCGTATTTGCGATAATATTACTTGCAAGTTGTGGTGCTGAGGATGATTCAAGTATCACCATAAACGAAAGTGATTCTGGTCTATTTGACCCCAACATAGTGGGCGAAGCGCTGACGATTACTACCACTCATTGGATAAATAATAAATCAATAGGCGATGGATCCGGGCCGGTGACAACAGAATTATTGTCTGAACCTCAAAGTGCCAACGCTGAAAACTGGCTGCAATATGGTGGAGACTATAGCAACCTAAGGCATAGCCCGATCACAGAGCTTTCACCTGAAAACATCGATAATCTTGACTTTTCCTGGGGTTTTCCCACTGGGACCAGTGGGCAATTTGCTGTGTCGCCTTTGATTTATGATGGAATCATGTACGTGACCTCATCCTACAATCGGCTATTCGCTCTCGATGCACGCACTGGAGAAATGTATTGGCGATACGATCATCCATTACCTAGTGATCTAAGAATCTGTTGCGGTCCTGCGAATAGAGGTGCGGCTATTCATGGTGACAAAATTTTGATGGCAACCTTGGATGCAAAAATTTTAGCTTTTGATCGAATCTCAGGGGAGAAACTTTGGGAAAATGAAATAATTGAATATGATCGCGGATTTAGTGCAACCTCTGCCCCTCTAATTGTCAAAAACCTAGCAGTCATAGGTATAGGTGGTGGTGAATTTGGCGTCAGGGGATTCTTTGATGCATATGATGTGGATACAGGTGAGCGTGTATGGAGACATTATACAGTCCCAGCCGAAGGTGAACCAGGGTATGAGTCATGGTCAGGTAATTCATATGAAACCGGAGGGGCTCCTGCTTGGACCATAGGAACCTATGACCCGGAGCTGGACTTACTGTATTGGACAACTGGCAACCCGGCACCAGACTGGAATGGAGACGCTCGCCTTGGAGACAACTTATTCTCAGACAGCGTACTAGCTTTAAATCCCGACACTGGGGAGCGCGAATGGTATTTCCAATTCACTCCACATGACGTATGGGATTATGATGGAAATACTCATCTCTTCCAGGTTGATATAGAACAGAATAATGAAACTATAAAGGCGATCGTCCAGGCTAACCGCAATGGTTTTTTCTATGTTGTAAACAGAGAAAATGGTGAATTTATCCGCGCTACTAGCTATATGGAACAGCTGAATTGGGCAGATTCTATGGAGCCGAGTGGCAGACCTGTGATCAACCCCGCGGCGATGCCGTCAGAAGAACCTACAATGAGGGTTTGCCCAGGAGCCTTGGGGGGTATGAACGGCTCTGTATCAGGCTCAGTTAATCAGTCGTTAGGTTTGGCCTATATCCCTGTGATAGAAAGCTGTCAGCTTATGCAGAAAGGTATAAGCATGTTTGTAGAAGGCCAAATGTTCACCGGCGGCCTCCCAACCCCTACAGATGTAGACGTAGATGAGACTGGGGATTCTTCGTCCTACGGTCATATTACTGCCATGGACTACCAAACAGGCGAGGTGAAATGGCGATATTATGATCCCCAGCCAATGATGGCGGGTACGCTAAGCACTGAAGGTGGGCTGGTGTTTACTGGGAGCCAAACGGGGCACGCTATCGCTTTGGACTCTAGCACTGGCGAAGAATTATGGCGATTTAAACTAGGTGGTGGCATAAGAAGTCAACCTGTCGCCTACCAATTAGACGGTGATACATACGTGGCCATAGGCTCTGGTAATTATCAGGGAATAGCAGGATTCTCTGTCGCAGATGTAGCAATTCCAGAAGGTGGCCAGCTTTTTGTATTTAAGCTAGAGAAATAAATATCGTAGCACCCACACAAAAAAGCCCTAAACTATAGGGCTTTGAGGATTTTTTTGGAGTTCTCCAGAGCTTGCTGGAGGCGGGGGTTGAATACTTATCCCAAACTATTGTTATATAAAGATATTAAATTTATAAAGTTAGACGATGCCATCAAATAGTTTTGTCACTCACCCCCGGTTACCCCCCCCCCCTCCCCACTTGTCCAAGTAGGTTCCATCGCACCCCTATACATACTGCGGTGGATGAATGGTTAGTTGATTATTAAGTTTACGATATCAGGCTACTAATTTCTTCTCTCTGTCACATATTGGGCTTGGTGAAGGGCGTTGTTTTTATCTTAAATAAAATAAATATCGGGCGCTTAAATTCTTAAAAAAATCAACTAGACTAGATACAATTTCTAGAAATTAGAACCGCAACTTATCAGTAGAGGTAACATATGGAGCCAAATTTTGATGCACTACAGTTAATAGCTGAGCTTGCTCTAGGCATAGTTGGCTTCTCAGCAATATTAATTGGTTTAAGTAGAAGTTCTGATGGGTTTAGTGCTCCAGATAATTTTCGCATACAGCTTTTAACTTATTCCGCTTTTGGGGCAATGTTTGGCTCTATTCTTCCTTTTGCTATCTTTAGTGATCGGAATTTAGAATTAGCTTGGCTAATTAATTGTTGGATTATATGCATTTATTCAGTCATAGGACTATTAGTGTTTCCTAAAAAAATGCTTTTACTAAGAAAACAAGGGCATAAAGAAATTTTCCCCATTAAAGTTTATTTTTTCCAAACCGGCATATTATCAACTATTTTTATTATCTCTGGATTGATGATAACGGGACATTTAACTGAACTTACAAATATATATATTGTTTGTTTGATTTTGTTTTTATTGCAAAGCACGGTAGCGTTTATTAGAACGATGTTTGTGAGAGTGCATTAGGTAATGATTAATGGGGAATAAGAGCGCTAATATAAAATCCCAT
>JAPKAI010000025.1 GCA_028825335.1 Gammaproteobacteria bacterium
GCTTTAGATAACGAAGATCAGTCACGTTTCGATTGGGAAGTCACAGTATTTGACAGCGAGCAGGCTAACGCCTTCGCCCTTCCCGGCGGCAAGATTGGTGTTTATAACGGCCTTTTCACAGTAGCAGTCAATCAACATCAATTAGCTGCTGTAATGGCCCATGAAGTCGGACACGTATTGGCTAGCCACAGCAATGAGCGCGCCAGCCAGTCAGCATTGCGCAATATTGGTGTCGCGGCTGCCAAGATCCTCGGCGCATCGGATGCGGCACTGCAGGTCTTTGACGTAGGTGCACGCTACGGTATCTTTCTTCCGTTTAACAGAACACAGGAAAGCGAGGCGGATCTCATCGGCGTAACTCTAATGGCTGAAGCAGGCTTTAACCCCGAAGAGAGCATCAACCTCTGGGTAAATATGAGCGCTGATGGCGGCCCTAGGCCACCCGAATTATTGTCTACTCACCCATCGCCCTCATCACGAATTACTGAATTACAGCACCTCATGACCTTCGCAAATACCCTAAGGGGCTCTGCCAATAGCCGGGGTATGAATCCGGATTGCTTCTTTGATTAATCTTTCTTTGAATACTTAGTAAGATATATACTATATTATATAGTAATTACTTTACTATATAATATAGTATATAGGAAAGCGCCTGCCTTTAACAAAGCCGCAACCGCAGTTTGACCATACAGGGCTGCAACTAAAGAGACATAGGTCATATGGCGATATTGTCTGCTCTGGAATCCAGTAAGCGAAGACTCAATAGTTTCTCAGTGAGTGAGGCCAGAATATTGACGAACCTCAGCCCGAAAATAATTACGGCGAGGGTGGAGACAGCTTTAGGCCATAGGAGATTAGTATTACGATCAGCTCAGCAGCGCCGAGTTTCATAATATTGTCTTTACGTCTATCACAAAGCAGAAACGGGGAAGATCAATTGACCTTCCCCGTTTCTTTAGTTAAACACTAGTTTCGATTTCGCGAACTAATACGATTTGTTCTCATCGAGCACGCCTTTTTTGACTGCTCTTATAGTGAACTAAGAAAAGCCAACAGCTTTTCTTGCTCGCTCACACTAAGGTTGGCGAAAGTATCGGGCATAAGAGACTCATCTAAATCCCGAACCGCCGTTACTCGCTCCTTAAAATAAGTTACCCAGCGCCGTCCGTCTTCACTCTGTATTTGCACGGCCAGCTCTGAGTCATTACGAAAGCGGCCGCGAACTACAGTGCCGTCCTCTTGCTCGACTTCTTTGGCACCATAACCACTAACTATAGACGCCGATGGATTCATCAACGCCTGCCGCAGCGCATCGTCACCTAGTCGACTGCCTAGACCGTCTAGTGATGGCCCGACACTGCCACCTTTCTCATCATAAGAGTGACAAGTGGCACAATCAGCTGAGCCGTTGAATAGCATCTCGCCGGCAATAACATTTGGGTCGTCACTTGGGCCGGAGTCGTTGTCACCTAGTACCAGGGCAGGCCTGCCTTGTAAGTTGCGAATGTAGCTAGCGATATCGAAAATCTCGATTTCACTTAATGAGCCTTCCCAAGCGGCCATGCCGGTACCCGCACGGCCGTCAGTGATAACATCGATTAGCTCCTGATCCGCCAGTCGATTGGCCGGAGCATCGGTCAAGGGCTTGCCCATAGTTTGACCTTCTCCCAGAACGCCGTGGCATATCTGACAATACGCATTGTAGAGTTCCTGCCCTTCACCAACGCCGGCCAACGACCCAGCCGAAAGGGCACTGAGGATTAAAATAGCCGTCACGCCCTTAATGCAACGAGTAAGTAATACTGTGAAAGATGATTTCAAGTTTTCGCCTATCTGTTTAGTCATAGTACTCATTTAGTTTGAGTACGCAATTTTGCGTTAGTCTCTCTTACAGACTGAACAGAATATAGTTGCCCGTTGAGATACCAGTAGCGACACCCGCTCGCGTTACAGGGTTTCGAGTGCCCGAAGCTACGCCGATGTATTGCTTACCGTCGATGGTAAAGCTCGTAGGCGGCGCATATATCCCACTGCCTGTCTGGAATTTCCACAGAACTTCGCCTGTTTCATCGTTCATGGCGTAGACGTGACCATCTGGCGCACCAGAGAAAACCAATCCACCGCCTGTTGATAGCGTTCCAGCCCAGTTGAAGTTACCCGGCATCTCTTTCTGCCAGGCGATCTCGCCGCTGAGCATATCGAAGGCTACGACCCAGCCCGTACCCGTGGTGTCGAACTGCGGAATGCCGCCTAGATCCATAGTCCCCGCACGAGCATCGCCCTCGCGACGTATGAAACGAGTACCCCACTCGGTCGTTGGGATATAGAGCATATGCGTATCAGGGCTGTAGGAGGCAGGAGGCCAGTTCTTGCCGCCGTAAAGACCAGGAAAGACCATGGTATCTGCTGGCTCATATAGCGATTCCTTCAATACGGGCTTGCCGCGTTCGTCTCGCTCTGCCCAATTCACTCTGGTGTACTCACCAGCATACAGGAAGTCACCGTTCATGCGATCGAGTGCATAGACGTGTCCGTTTCGGGAAACCTGCACGATCATCTTGCGCATTTCACCTTCGAACATCTCTTCGATGATCATCGGCTCCGAGGTGGAGTCATGATCGAATTCGTCTCTGGGTGAGGTTTGGAAATACCAGCGCAGATCGCCGCTATCGGCATCCAGCGCAACTACGGAGTTGGAATACAGATTGTCACCTGCACGCACCGCATTGTTGATGTCTGGCCAAGGATTACCCGTGCCCCAGAACACCATGTCGGTCTCAGGATCGTAGGTGCCTGTCACCCAGGTAGGGGCGCCACCGGTCTTCCAGGAGTCGCCTAGCCAAGTTTCGTTGCCAGGCTCGCCTTCTGCAGGCGTGGTGTAGAAGCGCCAGCGACGCTCGCCTGTGTTGACATCATAGGCATCGATGTAGCCGCGAATACCGTATTCGCCGCCGCCCACGCCGATCAAGACCATATCTTTAACGACTAGTGGCGCGCCAGTTACCGAAAATGACTCACGGTGATCGCCTACTTCGGCATCCCATAATTGGATGCCTGTGGCGGCGTCAAAAGCCAATAGGTGGGCATCTAGTGTTCCATAAAACACCTTGTCTTCATGCAGCCCTACACCCCGATTGTGAGGTCCACAACAGAGATCTACATTTTCGAAGTCATGGTCGTAGCGCCACAGCTCATCGCCCGTCAAGGGATCAACTACGAGCAGATGGCTATTCGCCGTAGTTAGGTACATGCGACCATCGTTTACTAGGGCAGTAACCTCATAGGCACCTCCAGTCACGCCATTCTGCTTGATCCAAACAGGGCGAAGATTGGCCACTGACTCACGGTTTATCTGAGCATCCGGCATATAGCGCCATGCACCGTAGTTCTTGCCATAGGTAACCCAGCGGTCTGAATAGTCCTGGGCATTCTCCAGAATGTCAGAGGTCACGTCTTGCGCTGTGCTAGCCGATGCGAACAAACCCAATCCGAGCAACACCAACAATGACTTTGAAAATTTACTCATTTGAATAACCTTTTTTTGCGATAAATAGCTGAATTCTTTACTGTTACGACGGTGGGCTGGCTTCAGATTGCCGCTCACAAATTTGAGCGGCAATTAAGCTATAAACCTCCCGCTTCTGTCAATTAAGATGCCTCTAAATATTGCAAATTTCAGGTTAAATTAGCTGCAATAAAAGTCAGATCATGCAAATTGCACAAAAAGCAGCTCCGTCATATCATCAGGCACTAGTGACGCGCCTCCCGCGACGTGACCAATAAGAATAAGGATAAAAAATGATTGTCTACGGTGTAGCACTACTTTCCGCCTGCTTGATACTAGGAATGCTCCTCGGAGAGTTGCTGGGAGTGGCTCTCGGCGTTGAGGCCAACGTGGGTGGCGTCGGCATAGCCATGCTGTTTCTGGTGCTCGCTAGCAATTCTGACAAGTTTAAAGCACTGGTTGATGGCGCATCAGGAACTGGCATTCAGTTCTGGTCTGCCATGTATATACCGATAGTCGTCGCCATGGCCGCCAGGCAGAATGTCGTAGCGGCATTCGAGGGCGGCATGTTGGCCGTTGTAGCGGGGGTCGCCGCGGTGATCGTCAGCTTTGCATTGGTTCCCGTCATCAGCAAGATTGGCAACTCCGAAACTTCTAGCGAGGAGAGCCAATAATGGAAATCTTAGAAACTGTCTTTGTTCGTAACTCGCTCGTAGTCGCCTTCGCGGTTGTAGGCTTAACTATCTGGATATCCTATTTCCTCGCGGACAAATTGACCAAGGGTCGAATCCATGGCTCGGCCATCGCTATTGCGCTTGGTTTGTTGGCTGCCTATTTTGGTGGCAAAGCAACGGGAGGCAGCACCGGCGTCGCCGATATCACTTTGCTTGGCGGCATCGGCTTAATGGGTGGCGGCATGATGCGCGATTTCGCGATCGTCGCTACAGCCTTCGGCGTCAAACTCAGTGAATTAAAGAAAGCCGGACTGGCCGGGGTTGTTTCGATCTTCGCCGGCGTCATCGTTTCCTTCGTTGTCGGTGCCGTCGTCGCCGTGCTGTATGGTTACACTGACCCTGTTGCGGTCACCACCATCGGAGCGGGCGCGGTAACTTATATCGTTGGTCCGGTCACTGGCTCAGCCTTGGGCGCCGACTCAGATATTATTGCACTGAGCGTCGCTGCTGGACTCATCAAATCCATTCTAGTAATGATCGGCACGCCGCTGGTTGCCAAGACAATTGGCTTAAATAATCCGCAATCTGCTATGGTATTCGGTGGGCTCATGGGCACTACTTCAGGCGTGGCCGCAGGGCTTGCCGCGACAGACCCCAAGCTTGTACCGTACGGTGCGATGACTGCTACGTTCTATACAGGCGTAGGATGTTTGTTAGGGCCATCGATCTTGTTTATCATCGTCAACGCAATCTTATAGTATTTAACTAGACACATAACAATCTCTGCGCCTGTCACGACTGCCCAGGATCAAAGACTCATAGAAAAGGTACGCGAATGTCAGAACAAGTTTATCCACACTTAAATAATTCCAATAATAAAATAGCCCTGACCGAGGGAGATGATTCCTATAGCTACACAGATGTGAATCAGCGTATAGACAAGTTCGCAACGGGGCTTCTCAATGGCAGCGACGATCTGAATGAGGAGCGCATCGCTTTCTTTATCCCTGCCAGCGTCGACTACGTAACAACCATGCACGGAATTTGGAGAGCTGGCGGAATAGCTATTCCATTGAATGTTGCATCTGCCGTCGCCGAATTGGAGCACTACTTAAGCTGCGCAAGCGTTACGCGTATGATCGCCAACGGGAAATACCAAGAGTCTCTGACCGAACTCTGCGCCCAGATGAATATCGAACTACTCTCTGTTGCCGATGTGATGGCGGAAGAAACTAGGCAGTTGCCAGTGATTCTTCCCGAACGTCGAGCGATGATGTTGTTCACGAGTGGTACGACGAATAAGCCCAAGGGTGTAGTAAGCACGCACAAGACAATTCACGCACAAATAACCACGCTCATAGAAGCATGGAGCTGGACTGACCAAGATTCCATCCCCCTATTTCTGCCAGTGCATCATATTCACGGCATCATCAATATTCTCAGCTGCGGCCTATGGGCTGGCGCGACGGTGCATCTGTTTGCCAAGTTCGATATCCCGAAGATTACAGCCGAAATCGTTGCAGGCACTTACAACGTCTTCATGGCGGTGCCCACTATTTATGTAAAACTCATGCAGTATTTCGACACCATCGATGAGAGCGAAGTAATGAAGATCTGTGATGGCTTCAGACCAATGCGCCTAAATATATCAGGCTCCGCCGCATGTCCGGTTAAGCTATTTAATCAATGGAAAGAACTGACTGGTCAGGTCTTGTTAGAACGCTATGGAATGACTGAGATCGGCATGGGCATTTCTAATCCCTACGACGGCGAGCGCCGGGCTGGACATGTTGGCCAACCTCTCCCCGGTGTAGAGGCGCAGCTCTTCGATGAAGACAATAATCCTGTCACTGAGGAAAACATACCCGGCGAGATTCGCGTCAAGGGCGACAACGTTTTCCTCGAGTACTGGGCGAATGAAAAAGCCACCAAGGAAAGTTTCCATGACGGCTGGTTCTGCACCGGCGACGTGGCTGTTCTCGACAATGGCTATTATCGCATCATGGGTCGCTCTTCGATCGATATCATAAAGTCCGGCGGCTATAAATTATCGGCGCTGGAGATTGAGGGCACGCTACTCACCCATGACGACATAGCCGAATGCGCTGTTATCGGTGTTGAAGACGAAACCTGGGGCGAATCAGTTATGGCCTTTATAGGCCTTAAGGCCGGCAAATCAATGGAATATGGTGACTTGAAGGCATGGTGTGATGGCAAGATGTCTTCCTACAAGATTCCAAAGGCCATACAGATAATCGATGCCCTCCCTCGAAACGCGATGGGAAAAGTAACCAAACCTGACTTGAAAAAATTGCTGTAACCAAGTCAACTCAACAAGGAGCTGTAGCAATGTTTAAATTCTTAGCCTCGATGGCTTTTCTTATAATGCTACCAATACAATCTCAGGCGGCAGATACGTTGCAAGACATAGAACAGAAGTTTCAAGGGGATTTCGAATTAGTTAGCTATATCCAATTCCCAGAACAAGGCAATCCGATAGACATGAACTATGTGGGCCGGCTGAGCTACGATGCATTCGGAAATATGGCAGGCCTCGGCATGCCCCGCGACCTTCCCAAGAGAAATCAAGCCGCTGAAGAACGTGTAACTGGCGGATTCGGCTATTGGGGCAAGGTGTCATTCGACCTAGTGAATAGTCTGGTGATTCACCACGTTGAAGGCTCGCCCATGGTGCCGGAATGGGTAGGCGGCGACAATATACGTCATTTTGAATTCACAGATGGCCTGCTAAAACTTTCGCTGAAAAACAGCTCGGGCAGAACGACCGGCACGCTGAGCTGGAGAAAGCTGAAGTAAGCATAGATATTTAGAGTCTCGGTCCTTAGATTCATCCCTCTGGGTGCTTACAGCGGGTCGCGGCCTTTACAATTTCTACTGAAAGTATTACGCCGCACGCAGGTCTTATTCAAGCAATTGACTGCACAGTGTAGTGAGAAATAACCGGGGCAAGGAAAATACATGGAATCCATTTACTACGTGCTTTGCTGGCATTGCCATCGCCGCTGCAAGCATTGCTATGAGTCTCGTTTTCGACCCTATATTAGGGATGAACTGGAGGCAGTCGTTGCCGAGGCGGAAACGAATTTCCCGAACATAATCGCCAACCTGCCAGAACGCATGACCTTTCTGGAGGAAAATCCCGATTCTTCAAAATCAGAAGACTATATCGAAAAGACAGGAAAAATAATTCTATCCGGCGGTGACGTACTAACCGAACCCGTTCGCGAAAGAATCCTCTATCCGGTGTTAGAAGCGCTGCAAGAAAAATACCAAGACAATGGTGGAATAAAAGTGGTGGTACAAACCACTGGCGACTTGCTAACGCCGAAGATTATAGATGAGTTATTGAGCCGCAACATCTGGTCTATCTCTGTATCTGGCATGGATGATTTTCATGTAGGGATGGAAGGTGATAAGAAGGATGCTCTCGCAGAAAAAGTTACGGCGATGCTAGAAGATGCAGGCATCAAACATGCCGATGGGGAAAGGGACGAGCGCGCATTAGAGAAGGGGCCGATCTTCAGCATGTTTGGTGCGAGCGAAGATTCCTGGATCGGCAAGCTTTGGCCTCGCGGTCGAGCCTGGGAGAACGGTCTTTCTCAAGCAACGATCGAAGACAATTTCTGCGATGCTTGGTCCGGTGGGCTTAATTTCTTACAGCACGGCTACGCAGGCTCGGAAGTTTCGATCGACCCTACTGGCGATGTTTACCCGTGCTGCATAAAGACCGCTCATCCGCTAGGAAACCTTACCGAAGAGCTTCTTGTAGAGATCCTCGACGACTTAGCCGGCATACCGGCTATTGAAGCTATCAATGCCGGCAGACCCGAACGCATGGGGTTAACTCATGGATGGGATGAGGAAAAATTCATAGCCGAATCTACAACCAAGACGCCCAAAGGAGACGACTATAGTAACCTCTGCATCGGTTGCGACAAATTTCATGTAGAGGTATTGGGCGCAGCCCTCGATGAAAAGCGACGCGATCGGCGCGCTCAACGCATGGGCGTATTAGCTACTAATGGATAAATCAATTTCGCCATCAGCTATCTTGAGATATCAATGGCGCACCTGAGACCATCAACTCCACTTATTCGAATATTTCTTCTATTCGTTCTACTGCCTCACTCTTCGCTAACAACAGCACAAGCTATTGATGTTGCAGATTGGTCGGCATTGGAACAGCAGGCGCGGGGGCAAACTGTCTACTTCAATGCCTGGGGCGGCGAGCCCAGAATAAATAGCTATCTTAACTGGGTTGCCCAGACGCTAGAGCAACGCTTTAACATCACTCTTCAACATGTGAAAGTCGCTGACACTGGCGAAACTGTCTCGAAGATAGTTGCTGAACGAACCGCTGGCAATGATACGAACGGCAGCATTGATCTGTTGTGGATCAACGGAGAAAACTTCGCGGCACTTAAACAGAACAAATTACTGTTCGGCCCTTGGGCGGAAGAGCAGCCCAACTTCAGTTTAGTTAATGCGAATCGATTCCCCGAGATGCGCGAAGATTTCACCGTGCCCACTGATGGCCTAGAGTCGCCGTGGACCCGATCGCAACTCGTTTTCTATCACGACAGCCAATGGCTGGCAGAGCCCCCTCAAACGATAGCTGCAATATTGGATTGGTCGACATTTAATCCTGGGGAATTCACCTATCCCCGCCCACCGGCATTCCTAGGAAGCACCTTCCTCAAGCAGGCGGTTCTCGAGATCTCCAACAATGATCCAGCACTGTTTGCTCCGGTCACTGATGATCAATTCCAGCGAGTCACAACTGAATTGTGGGATTACCTCGATGCGCTTCATCCTACTTTACTGCGAGCGGGTAGATACTTCCCCAACTCCGCCGCTGAACTGCGACGGCTCATGGGCGACGGCGAAATTTCTCTGGCGCTAGCATTCAATCCAAACGAGGCCTTGCTCTCGGTTCGAACGGGAGAGTTGCCAGACAGTGTACGAACCTACGTACTGCAAGGCGGCACGATCGGCAATGTCAGTTTTCTCGCGATTCCCTACAACGCACAGCACAAAGCCGCTGCGATGATCACAGCTAACTTTCTTCTCTCCATCGAAGCACAGGCCAGGGCCAGCAATCCGAATCATATGGGAAGCACGACCGTGATTTCTATCGAGGATTTAGACGTAAGTGCCCGCCAGCAATTTGAACCAGTAAGCACTGATTTAGCAGCTGCTAGCCCAGATGAGCTAAGCCGCAAGCTGCAGGAACCCCACCCCTCTTGGACACCCGCCCTTGAGCGCGCCTGGATCCAGCGCTACAGCGCAAGATAACCGGTGCTACGCTGGGCAGGCCATAGTCTCATCTTCCTGCTAGCCGCACCGATCCTGCTGGGCACGCTTATTGCGAGTTTGCCAGCCTTTGGCTACTTTCCACCCTTGGGAAGCTCGGATTTTTCCCTCGAGGCATGGCGCGAGTTATTCGAAGTGCCAGGACTAACTCGAAGCGTATTGATCAGCCTGATTTCGGGGGTCTTAACGCCGCTGATTTCTCTGGCACTAGTATTCCTCTATCTCGCTAGTGCAACGGGGAGTAAATTGGATCTGTGGATTCGCCGACTCGTTTCCCCCTTACTCTCATTTCCACATGCTGCTGCCGCATTCGGGCTCGCCTTCTTAATCGCGCCCTCCGGACTATTGAGCCGAATTATATCCCCAGAGCTGACAGGCTGGGAGCGGCCGCCGGATATTCTTATTGTTAATGACACATGGGGCCTCACTTTATTGTTCGGGCTTATTGTTAAAGAAGTACCATTCCTTCTCTTAATGTCCTTAGCAGCTCTACCGCAGCTACAGCCCAGGCATCGTATTGAGGTTGCCCGAACTCTCGGTTACCGGCCCACAATAGCCTGGCTCAAAGTAATCGCGCCCAGCCTTTATCCCTTGGTCCGTCTGCCCGTGATTGTAGTCATAGTATTCGCCTCTGCCACGGTCGATGTTGCGCTTATTCTCGGGCCGACGCTTCCACCTACATTAAGTGTTAGGGTCTTGTCGTGGTTCAATGATCCGGATCTTAATCTTCGCTTTCTGGCGGCCGCCGGATCTCTATTACAACTAGGAGTGAGCCTGATAGCCGTAGCAATCTGGCTAGCGCTAGAGAAATTTGTCGGCCTGCTTTGGCGGTTCTGGCTGGCGGCAGGAAACCTTAATACTGGAGAGGGTCTAGCGTTTGCTATAGGCAGAAGTGCGATGCCTCTTGTATTAGTGGTAATTGCAGGAAGCATACTCGCCCTGTTAGCCAATGCTTTTGCTGGCCCCTGGCGCTATCCCTCTGCCCTACCATCTTCCTGGACGATTCAGCACTGGGCAAACAGTCTTTCAGATCTGTCGACACCACTATTTAACACAGTGCTAATCAGCGTTAGCTCCACACTGCTTGCCCTGCTATTAGTAGTGGCAACACTCGAATCTGAACGACAATCTAGCAAGAGTAAATCTACCGCATTGTGGTTGTTGTATCTGCCCTTGCTGATTCCGCAAATTGTCTTTCTGTTTGGCATCATCGTGCTGACCGAATTTGTAGGCTGGCAGGCGAACTTGAGTCTTGTGATATTCGGTCACCTCTTGTTTGTTCTGCCTTATGTTTTCTTGTCACTCTCTGAGGCATATCGTCAACTGGATCCACGCTGGACGCAGGTGGCATCCACGCTAGGGGCGAGTCAGCTAAAGTCGTTCTGGCGGATCCGGATTCCTTTATTGCTAGCACCGTGTCTAACAGCTGTAGCAATCGGTATGGCGATTAGCATAAGTCTATTTTTGCCGACTCAATTGTTAGGAGCGGGGCGAATCACGACTATTACATCTGAAGCTGTGGCATTGACGTCCGGGGCGAGTAGGAATTTGATTTCGGTTTGGGCCGTAGTACAACTTTCATTACCAATATTAGGCTTTATGATGGCTCTTTTAATTCCAAAATTTGTTTGGCGCAATCGCAGCGGGATGATCGATACACGATGAGCAATTCTGATCTTGAACTAAAAGATGTAAGTATTTCGCTAGGCGGCAAACAGTTGCTCGAGATCAATTGCAGCGTAGGTCCGGGAGAGATCCTCACCGTAATGGGTCCATCCGGCTCGGGAAAGTCTTCCTTACTTGTCTATATAGCAGGGTTCTTAGCGCCCGTGTTTGAGTCCAGCGGTTCGGTACTGGTCAATGGTGCAGACGTTTGTTCATTGGCAGCTGAACGCCGCCACATAGGGTTATTGTTTCAAGACCCTCTGTTATTTCCTCACCTTAGTGTCGCTGGAAATTTACGCTTTGCCTTGCAAAGCAATGCAAAACAGAAGAACCAGGCAATCAGCGAAGGGCTTAATGATATTGGACTCGCGGGGTTTGATGATCGTGACCCAAGCACTCTCTCGGGTGGGCAGGCATCACGTGTCGCGTTGCTGCGGCTTTTACTCTCTGCCCCAAACGCGGTTCTCCTGGACGAGCCTTTTTCCAAGCTGGATACCCAACTACGCGAAGAAACTAGGACTCTGGTTTTCGACAAACTACGAGCCTCTGGGTTACCAACTATTCTCGTAACCCACGATCAAGCCGACGCTGAACAAGCCGGCGGTGAAATTCGCACACTACTCTAAGAAATTCTGATCTGTGCTGTGCACAGCACACTAACGACCACTCGCGTCGCGCCCGCGGTTAAGCGCATCCTGGGCACCGGTCGATAAGCCTCCATCTAGCCCGACGGTAACAAATCGAAAGCCTTCTGCTAGCCGCGCCTCGACGGTGCGTGAGTTTGTCGTTATAGCGCAGGGGACGTCGTGAGCTAAGCAGCTGCTAAGCACCGCCTGAATAGCGGCCTCGACCTGAGGTGCCGCTGCGCTGGCGTAGCCCATCGACGCGCTTAGATCGGATGGTCCGATAAAGATGACGCCGGTGCCCGGTACGGAGATAATTTCTTCGATGTTTTCGACTCCTTCCGGCGTTTCAATCTGAATGATCGCGAGCAACTCACCACCAAGATCTAAGGGCCACAGATCGGCCTTCGCAATGTAGTCCCTTGTCCCCCAATACCAGACCGCGTTCGACGGGTTGCGTCCACGCAGCCCCGCTGGCTCATAGTCATCCGCACCATTGAGTTGTGGATATCTGCTCGCTCGAATCGCCATCTCGGCCTCGGCAGCATTGTTTACAGAAGGGAACATCACGCCGAACGCACCCACATCCAATGCCTGCTTCACTTGTGACAATACATCCTCGCCACCGCTTGCCGGGATGCGCACGAATGGCACTACATTCGGCTGCAAGCTGCCCTTTTCAAGGATTGCGCGCTTATCGGTCATACCCAGCAAGAACTCTCGAATCCGCTCAACATCGAACGGCGCGTGCTCCATATCGATGATGATGAAGTCCAAACCCGATCTAGAAAGAGATCGAGCATTGTTGAGTGAATAGTCGAAAGATAAGAGGCCGAAGGCCGGCTCATCATTCTCCAGCAAGGCTATCGCTTTGTTCAAGCGCATATCTGCTTCCTGCGCTGCTGCTCCGGTCGAGCTAATTAGGAGGGCAAGTGCGAGGCTAGCTACTACGATTGGCTTCATTTGTTTGTTCATCGATTTTTCCTTGTTAAGCGGCCCAGTCAAGTGCCTCAATTTAGAGCAGATCAACCAACGCAGCGACTGCCTCACGATCTGACGGATCGGTAAATAGTGCCAGAATCTCCTGACTTTTCAATCTCCTAATTCTTCTGCCCGCCATAGATTGCGATACCCTCCGCTTCAGCCAACTGTTATATTGAGGCCGCTACCGACTATTGGTGGCCAATTCAGTCGTTCAGGAGCTTATTCTGCCCTGATAAAGGAGAACACCATGAAAACTATAAGAAGCATAGCCGGCCTCACCGCCGTCATGCTTATAAGCGGCGCGCTCAACGCCCAGAGCGCAACTGTGCTCTACAACGAGCGGGTCGTAGAGCTGGAGCAAACACTGCCAGACGCAACTGATCTTTGGGTTAAGCCCGAAGACCTTACCCGAGTAAACGATTTCATTCTTAAGCCTGAGGGGGCTTGCCTGGACGAATTGTGCGTTCCGGTTCTGCAAGATCGAGACAGCGCCATGTTTATTACCCGGCAGGGACAATCATGGTTCAACGTTACCGAGCTGGCAGACAAACTGCAGCAAGCCTATGTCACGGATTACAATGACGGCATCTGGAGTTTTGGCACCATGCCAGTAACGCGTCAGTCTTTCCTACGCGGTGGCGAAGCACCCGATTTCGAACTGATGGGCCGCGATGGCGAGCTAGTTCGTCTTTCAGATTTTCGAGGAAAAAAGGTATTACTCCTTACTTGGGCCTCGTGGTGAGGATGTCGTCTAGACGTGCCCGTGTGGCAGTCCATATACGAAGAACTCAAGTCTGAAAATTTTGAAATTATTTCCGTCGCACAAGATACTGGTGGCGAAGAAGCTGCTGGATACATCTTTGATGATGCGAATGTTAGCTACACAGCGATTATCGATGTTAATCATCAGATAAGCTCGCTTTACAATTTGGTCAATGTCCCCTCAGGCGTATGGATTGATGAACAAGGCAAGATCATGCGCATCAATGAAGGCACCTATGCGAAGGAACATATGAATGGCGCATGGGGTACCAATGACTACGTGCCCATCGTCCGTGACTGGGTAGCAAAAGGAGCCGACAGCGAACACGTCTGGGATAGAAGTAAGGTGCGGGAAAGTATCATTCAACGCACACCTGAAGCCGAGCGTGCACAACCTGCGTTCCGTCTGGGTGGATACTACTTCACCAATGACAACGATGAGAAAGCAGAACAATACTGGACCATGGCACAGGAACTAGATCCAACCAGTTGGAACTATCTACGGCAGGATCTACAATATGAAGAAGGTGGCTCTGCTGGGCCCGAATGGCGTGCCCGTCGCGAACAGATAGAAGGTGCAGGTGGCGCTTACTATGCTCCGCTAGAAATTGAAAACAACTAGCAAAGCTTCTTTAGCTTAGTAGTTGCCCATCAAAAAAGCCGACCAAGTTTCCTTGGTCGGCTTTTTTGATTCTAAAAATCTCTACTGTTATGCACTCAAAGCGCGTTCCAAGCAGGACTGATTAGCAAGTCAGGGTCGGCACCAGGTTTTGGTACAAATTTCTGCGTGCGACCATATTGGTTGTCGCCACCGTACAAATTGCCAGCAGAATCTACACTGAAAGAATGCACTTCGATATAACCATCAGGCAATGCCAACGGCACTAGCCAGGTATATTTTAAGTTGCCTTCGAAATCAAAATTTACAAAGCGAAGTGGACCTAAGTCTGTAATCCAGAAATCATCTTCATTGACGATGATGTCCAAAGGTAAAGTAAGTTGGCCAATCGATCTTATAAATTCAAATTCTACTGGGTCGTCAGTCGCTTGCCAAAGATTGACTCGGTTTCCAGTACGATCGAGAACAAAGACACGCCCATCAGGCCCAATTGCAACCGAGTGGATCGTCTTGGTCTGACCCGGACCTTCTCCTTCGCTGCCGAACTCGCCAAGATAGTTCATCTCACTATCCATGATCATGATGCGATTATTATCTAGTCCATCTGCGATTAGGATACGACCATCTTCCATGAAGGCGATATCCTGTGGCCGACCAAAATGAGTGCCGTCGGATCCAGACACGTTTTTCTCGCCGTAGGTCGCTAGTACTTCACTACCGTCGTTCGCAATCACATAAATTTGGTGAAATGTTTCATTTACCAACCAAATACGCTTCTCGGGATCGTAAGGATTGATTCGAATTCGGTGAGGGCCAGGGCCCGCCGAGCCTTCACACAGATAATCCAAATGATCCCAAACTTCGATAGGCTCGCCGTCTGCATTGACTATGAATAGGCAGTTATTCCAGGTGCGACGTGCCGTGTCTCTCAACACATTAAGGCCTACATGACCCGCAAAACCTAGAAAGTCATCGGGTAGCGGATAAGGAAGTACGGTTTCACCACGTTGAGCGATGATGATACGGTCCGCAGACTCGGCCAAGACACCGGAATTGCCGCCGAAAGCATAACCTGCTTCAGCAAAGGGGTCGGCCCATAGGGAGACGACGTTGTAGGGACTCTCTCCAATAGGCCCACGGGCATTGCCTTGCTGGGAAAATGCGGAGCTAGATACGAAGAATGCTAGCGCGAATAGGGCTAGCCTGTTCAGTTTAAACATAATGATAGAGCCTCTCTAATGAACTTTGTGGTCACTTGTTGTTGTTTTGATTATTGTTCTGTCTTTTGCTTTCAAGCCTATCATGACAAATAACGCCATAGAAATTCAATAAACTTCGAAAAAAGCACAAATTGTTGCAAATGGGAGCTTTTCAGCGGTCAGCCCCGGATTGACTTAGACCTCTAAGCTGATAGTGTAATATTCTAATAACGCGTGGATTGCAGAAATTCAAGACAGGGCCCAGGTTGCCACTATCCAGAGCAGTCTATCTAACCAACTTTCTGTGCATCTCTATGAATAAGAAGAAGGGAGCAATACCATGATTAAGAAGATATCTCTCATATCCCTAATGCTCGTTCTTGGCAACGTAGTAGCCGCTCAAGAATATCAAATTCCAAAAACTGAATGGGGCGTACCCGATTTTCAAGGAGTCTGGAAACACGCGACGGTCATGCCGCTAGAACGTCCAGTCGAACTGGGTGAGAAGCGTGCCTACACAGAGGCAGAGGCTATTGCACTCGAGTCTGTAGTGCAGCAAAAATTTGAGGACAACAACGAGCCACTCGATCCGAACAGGCCGCCTCCTGTCGTGGCCGAGTCACTACCTCCGATCGGAAACTACGATCTGTTCTGGCGTGACGATGCGAAGTTTATACCCACTATAGATGGCGAATTCAGAACGTCCGCGATCATCGACCCCGCTAATGGGCGCATGCCCGAACGGACAGCACAGTTCGATGCACGCATGGCGCAGTTTCGTGGAGGCAGACCCGGACGAACTAGCGACGGGCCCGAAGGACGCGGACTTGGTGAGCGCTGCCTCGTCGGTTTCGGAAATTCGGCTGGCCCGGTCATGAGCCCAGTTATCTACAACAGCCACCTACAGTTCACGCAATCACCTGGCTACGTAACGATTACAGCGGAGATGGTTCACGATACACGCATTGTTAAGATTGCTGATGAGCGATCCGCAGCAGCCGAGACACACCGCAAATGGATGGGGGACGCTATCGGTCGTTGGGAAGGTGACACCCTCGTTGTCGAGACCAGGTACTTCAACAACTGGCACACATTGCGAGGCATGCCGGTTAACAACATGACCATCACTGAGACCTTTCGTCGTGAGTCCGGCAATAAATTGATCTACGGATTTACCGTAGATGACCCGACGCTTTTTACGTCGACGTTCAGCGGCGAATACCCGTTGTCGAGAATCAACGAACCAATCTACGAATACGCCTGCCACGAAGGCAACTACGGCATGATAGGCATTCTGGCTGGCGCCAGAAAACTGGAAGAACTGGAGAACAAGGACTAGACTCTTTCTATGCCCATTAGCTCCTAGGGCGAACCAGCATCCTTGGGTGTTCCATCTCCATTCATGCCCTCCGCCTCATAGCGGCGCCAGCCTGCGAGTATTCCCGCGAGCCCATGATTTCCCTCATGACAGGCATACTCATAAATCGGCATGTCGGTTCGACGCATTGGCACCTTAGCTGACCAAGATACATCCCATGTCTCAGGGTCTTCGACGGTAAAGTCATAGTCCAGTGTGTTCTCATCGACACGTGTGAACCGCTCGGTCACGCGCATGCTTGAAGATGCGCCTCGAGACGTCTGGTTGTAATAGAAATCCTGCGTGTGTACAACGAGCGTATCGCCTTCCCAATGAGCAATCGAATCACCATCCCATTTAACCTGCCGCGTGTGATGCTCACTGTCTAGACGAATAATCCGTGCTCGGTGAATCATCTCATTTAGAATCATGATGTGATCTTCGGTCTGCACCAGCTGCATATTGTTGTTGTAGGCACCTGGCACCATGGGTGGTCCTGCACCATTACTCATCAGACAACGGTCGGCTAGCGTGCGAGCCTCCGGTCCAAGGCTTAATCTTCTATTCTCTGCAACCACCGCACGCCTGCTCTGCCCTGCTGCGTTTGCCCGCGGTAGACGACCGTTGGACGGATCGTAGATAAGCGAGGTGCGGCGATCGGCGATCGTCTCGACACCACGTTCATACCAGAATTCGTTATAGGAGATTACGCCCGGTGGATAGCCGGCCCCACCTACCGAATCGATGATGAGGTCGCGATTCTGACGTCGATTCTCGAAATCAGCCCATTCCTCAGCCTCTTGTGCTGTGAGTGTTGCCTTGTCCGCGAGCTCGGGCGGGCGGTTAAGAGGGGTGAGTGTGCGAAACGTGTAGGTACCCTGTAAATCAGGATGGCCATATTCCGTGAGTGGAATTACGGATTCCTGCGCTTGTAGTACAGGGGCCAGCAACAGACTGGCAACTGCTAAAGCTAGGATAGATGATATCTTGTGCTTCATTGTGTCTCCTCAATCTTATTCGTTGTATTAAGAGGCCGCCGCTAAAAGCTACTCTTGTTAGCTAGAATCTCCAAGTGAAATTTTCTAGATCTCAGACTCGGCTCGCTACATAGCAATAGCGTTGATCTAAGTAAACGCCTAAGGAATTAAATAGTTACCGCCGCTTTTCTAGAATCGTTTGCATACTATTTTTTTTAAACTATGTTATTCGAAAAATCTCGAATATTAATTAGTTAATAGAAGAATCCTGTATTGCTTTGAACTCTCGGCGCCTTGCATGCAGTCTAGGTTCTGTATAGCCGCTAGGTTGGTTCACACCATCGAAAATTAGATCGCATGCTGCCTGGAAGGCAATCGAGTCTTCAAACTCGGGAGCCATCGCCCGGTAGAGTGAGTCACTCGCATTCTGTTGATCTACAATCTGCGCCATGCGCTCTAACGTTTCTCGAACCTGCTGCGACGTACAAATATTGTGAAGCAACCAGTTTGTGATATGTTGGCTCGATATACGCAGCGTAGCTCTATCTTCCATCAACTCTATGTTATGAATGTCAGGAACTTTAGAACATCCTATTCCTTGATTCACCCAGCGTACGACGTAGCCGAGAATACTTTGGCAGTTATTGTCCAAATCTAATTGCACGGAATCAGCACTCATCGCGCTAGGGTCTTTGATAACAGGCAAGGTAAGAATGTCATTGAGTTTCGCGACAGGACGCTGTGCAAGCTCCAGCTGACGATCGAAAACATTTACGTAATGATAGTGCATCGCGTGCAGCACTGCCGCGGTAGGCGATGGCACCCATGCCGTGTTCGCGCCTGACATCGGATGAGAGATTTTCTCATCTAACATCCTCGCCATAAGATCAGGCATCGCCCACATCCCTTTGCCGATCTGAGCCTTGCCCGACAACCCACAGGCGAGGCCTATATCTACATTGCGATCCTCATAGGCGGAAATCCAGGTTGTGGATTTCATCTCAGCCTTTGGCACCATCACGCCAGCTTGCATGCTTGTATGTATTTCATCGCCGGTACGATCTAGGAATCCAGTATTAATAAATGCAACGCGGCTCTTCGCAGCGCGTATACATTCCTTGAGATTTACACTAGTACGTCGCTCCTCGTCCATGATGCCAATCTTCAGGGTATCAACATCCAGACCTAGAAATTCTTCTACGGCGGTGAACATGTCGCAGGTAAATTGAACCTCCGCCGGCCCATGCATTTTTGGTTTGACGATGTAAATGCTGCCCGTACGCGAATTGCAGAATTTGTTCTTCTTTTTTATATCGATTGATGCGATTGAGCTGGTGATAATAGTATCTAATATCCCTTCATAGATTTCTTCGCCGTGCTTATCGAGGATGGCGCTATTACGCATCAGATGACCGACATTTCTTATTAGCAGCAGGCTCCTGCCGGGCAGAGTAATCGTGCCTCCCGACACATCCTGGAATTCTCGGTCGGGATTGAGAGTCCGAGTCAATTGTGAGCCTTGCTTTGCGAACGATTCCGCTAGGTCTCCACGCATTAGCCCTAACCAATTACTGTAAACCTCGACCTTGTCCCTAGCATCTACAGCGGCAACGGAATCCTCACAATCCTGAATCGTAGTGAGCGCCGCCTCCAACACGATGTCTTTAACGCCAGCAGGATCGTTGCTGCCAATTTCAGAGTCACGATCTATTAAAATCTCAATATGCAGGCCGTTATTCACAATCAATAGAGATTCTGGTGCGCTAGCTTCGCCGCGATAACCGCGTAGTTGGTCTGAATCTGCCAGTGTCGAAACGCCCTGATCCATTTCCACTAAAAGCTGGTCGCTGATAACTCGATATGCTGCCGCTTGGCCATGGCTGGCATTTATGAGTGGGCAGGCCTGATCGAGAAAGCCCTTTGCGAAGGCGATGACCTTTTGCCCACGTAACGGGTTATAGCCCTGAGTGCGCTCACAGCCGTCAACTCCTGCGATTACATCTGAACCATAGATGGCGTCAAACAGACTTCCCCAACGCGCGTTCGCCGCGTTCAAGGCGAAGCGAGCATTCTTAACGGGCACCACCAGCTGCGGGCCAGCCATTGTCGCGATTTCAGGATCGACATTCTCCGTACAGATAGAAAAGTCTTCGCCCTCCTCCACCAAGTAGCCACTATCGCTTAGAAATTGCACATAGGCGATGGAATCGAAAGGTGTATCGCTATGGCTTGTATGCCACTCGTCGATTTGCGCCTGAAGCTTATCGCGCACAGCCAACAGGGCTGTATTGCGTGACGTAAACTGGTCTACTATCGACTCAAAGCCTAGCCAGAAATCTGCCTCTGCCAGCCCCAGCTCTGGCAATAGCTGCATATTGACGAAGTCCGCTAAATGCGGATCAATCTGGAGCGTACCTTGTTGGATTTTCTGATTCATGGGTACTGAGTGTACTAACTACAGACGGGATTTTCACCCTGAGGAATAACAGCTGTAGGGTAATTGAATATCAAGAGATCAGTTGAAAAGCTACCCATGGGTAGCTCTAGGGAAACACTACACGCTGCTAACATGAGGTTGCGTAGGGACCATTTTCACGGGATGCCAGTTCGGCCATACGCTTTACCGAATAATGCATCTCATCAAGCGTAGCCTGAAAACGATCTTCCACATCTTCATCCTGAGCACGCGCAACGGCGGCAGCGTTGAGTTGGCGAATAAGCTGAATGATGGAGTCTCCCTCTTGCCTGAGTTCGATATAGCGTCTTTCATTTGGAAAAACCATGCTGGACAGACCCCAGACGCCGACCTCCATTAACAAGACACCTACGAGAGCTATAGGGAGTTGCATCTGAACTGGTAGCGACGGGCTAAGTATTACCGCTGTAAATATTATTCCAATACCAAGCCCGGTGAGACCCACGTCTGTGCTGCGCCGAATATTCCGTTTCAAAGTGAGCTCCCATTTTCCCTGTCATCAACTTTTGTGCCATTCACCCTCATTCCCTAGCCTTACAGATTATGGATTAACCTTCAAACTGAGAGCCGCAGTATAGAACAATGACTTGTCACGATCTCTAACTACCCAATCCAATAGTGTGTTCATATCTTGTTCAACTTTACCTATAAAAAGAGGGCGGCCGTTAACAACAACGTGCACCTCTTCAGAAAAATCCACCTGTTCGGGGCTTAACAAGAGCGTGAAGGCAACGACCGACTCTGCGGTAACGGTAAAACTGTTGCCCTGCCTGCTGACAGTCATGATCCCTGGCTGTCCTTCGACGGCCAACTCTTCGATTCGCATCCAAAGATTGCGATTGTAGCGATCGCTACGGTCAGTAACCCAGCGCAGCTGGTTTGGAAATGGATCACGAGGATTGTCGAGCTTGAATTGCTCTATCATGGGTTGTTCGTTGGGAAGCCAATTCGTATTGTGCCCCCCGTCTTCTATCGCTCTGAACACATGATCTATGTTTGCTTCTTGCAAAATACTGATGAATGGCTCAATGGACGATACTGGATAGAGAGGGTCATTCTCTCCATTGACGATATACAGAGGCCTGCTCATCAGATTCTCGAAGTAAAGCTTATATCCAGGCCCGCTCTGTGGATTTCTGAGCACACCGGGATGTCCGATATAGGGTAAGAATGCAGCCCATTCCGTCGACTGCTTAAAGGCAAAAAAATAGGCACCGGTGCCACCATCAGACACTCCGCTCAACGTGACACGATTGTCATCTATGTTATAGGTTTGCTTTAACTCTCTTAATATTGAAGGCAGATTGTCCGCCTGGTTCTCAAACCACCAAAATGCTGCATTCCATGCCGCTGGCACAACTACGATTCGATCTTCCTTCTTCAGTGAATCGTATCCACGCCGCCACCATTCGCCACCTGGCCGCCATTCTGGCCGACTAACCCCGCCATGCAGCATGAATTCAACAGGATAACTTCGTGTGGCGTCGTAGGTCTCAGGGATCAGATAAACGAAGGGATAACGGGTTCCATCGAAGTCGACCCTAGCGCTTTCCTGCTGCCCAAGTGCAACGTCTTGCGCAAACGCGGGCCCTGCATCTAGCCACTGATACAATGTTTCGATATCCGGTGCTTGCGCCATGAGTTGGCGCTTGCTGCTTTCTATCTCCGCCTCGGTGCTCGCAGACCAGAAGGCAGTAACTAATTCAGAGTCATATGATTCTTGTGCCGCACAAATCTGCCCGAATGCAAACGTCGGCAAAATAACTAGAGCGGCTAGAATCTGCTTCACATGAGTTTTCAATTTAGAGATCTCCACCAAGTTCTGTATACAGCGCACGCAGGAATCTGTCTGGATCGCCATACTGTTCATTGTAGGCTGCTGTAGGATCTGCTCTGGCTACTTGCTCGTAGGACATGTTCCTCGCCATCAGGTCTTCAACCTGTCCCGACACATCCAACACCATATCCCGAAATCCCATAACATCTTCGCGATTGGAAACTACTCCGTGCCCCGGTAGGATCTTAGTATTCGGGCCGGCGACCCCGATTAGTCTGCCCAACGCCTCCAGCGTGCCTTTTAAGGTGCCGCCATTGTTGGTGTCGATAACCGGGAATGCTGTAGTTCGAAATACATCACCGGTATGCACTACATCGGAGTCTTTAAAATGGATAAAAGTGTCGCCATCTGTGTGCGCTGGCGGCACCGGGAATGCATAAACTTCCTCGCCATTGAGGTGAATAGTGATCGCATCACTGTAGGTGAGTACCGGCAGCGCTGCTGCCGGCGCTTGCTGCGCTAGCCTAACTCGTATTTCGTCACGTGCGAGAATCAGCACACCCATATTGCCGAGGTTTTCATTACCACCGGTGTGATCACCGTGAACATGCGTATTGATCAGGAAACGAATTTCGCCGTCAGATAGGCCACGAATGGCGGCTACAATTTTCTCAGTAAGGGGTGCGAACTGATCATCGATCATGATGATACCGTCTTCACCGATGGACAAGCCGATATTGCCTCCGCGGCCCTCTAGATAGTAGACACTGCCTGCAACATGGTGAGGAATAACTTCCACACTACTGAAGTCTTGCTGAGCAAATACGGAACTGGCTAGTGTCAAACTTAAGAGAGATAGCACGAGTGATTTCAAGCATTGATGTCGGCGCATGAGGAAACTCCTAGAGGGAGAGGCATTGATTGACTGGGTTGAATTGAACAATTCATCTGATGGAAGTATGAGAATAAGATCCTGAAGCCAGAATGTCCAATGACGCCCGTCCGGTTCGACCTTATTTAGATTCGAGCCCAACTAGTTTAAAGTAAACACTTCTCTTGGTTGTCTGTGACTGCAGGCGCGGCATTTATTGAGTGGTTTTACTCTATACAGCGTATAAGACGTAGCTAAAAGACAAATAGCTAAGAAAAAGAATTCAAACAGTGGGCGAACTGGAAGCAAATGTTGATCAAAGTTGAGAATCTAGTGCGGAAACTAGGCCGAGGACGCAGCCCTCTCGCCACCATTATCGCTACGCTTTGCCTGACTCTAAACGTCTCGGCATTCAGCCAAGATAGCCTGCCGCAACTTGATCTTGACCTGCCTCTACGCTTGGATTTTTCCGGATCCTGGGAGAAGGATTTCAGGCGCAGCGACAATTGGGAAGATGAGCTAACCCGAACACTACGTATTCGCCAAGAGTCTGCGATCCGGCAGCAGTCCTCACCCGGTTCATCGCGAAGCCGATCGACTCCGCCAATTTCCATTGGCAATCTGAACCTGCCGCGCAGTCGTGGCCGTGGAGCGAACATCGTTGATCTAGCCCGACTGGCAGAATACATCAGTCGACAGAGCGTCCTTGATATAGTGCAGACTAGAGATGAAATTAGAATCGAGCGTCGCGGCGAGGCGGCATTAATCTGTGGTGTTGAGTATGAACGACAGCAGACATTCTCCAGCGAACACGGAGTTGAGGTGTGTGCCTGGGATGGGCAACAGCTAGTCTTTCAGATCATGCTGCCGGATGACCTAACCATTATGCATCGCTTCACCGTGTCTTCGAATCAACAGGTACTCAATCTACTTACCCGCATCTACAGCAAGGGCGGCGAGCCATTCAACCTTATTCAAGCGTTCAATAAATATGAGGCGCCGCGTGATGAATTTAATTGTATTCAAACCCTGAGCCGCGGCCAGGTTTGCAATCAGTCTGGCGCCGATCTATCTACCGTGCTGGACAACTAGTGAGTCATACGAGAGACACATCGAGTATTCGATTTCTGACAACATTGTTCGTATTACAGCTACTGACTGCTTGCGCGCTGCCGGTGCCGGTGCCGGTGCCGGAACCACAACATGTGAAACGCCTCTTAGATCTAGTTGGCGATGTGAATCTAATTCAGGCAATACAAGCTCCATCGGCGAACGCATTGCTAGAAATAGGTGTGCAGGTTTTCGGTACCGCACAGAAAGAAGCTGAAGAGTACGAGATAGGCGATTGGGTATTCGACGAGATCATCCGGAAGGAGACACAATTCCTTCCTCACCTTCTGAAAAACACTCTAGTTGATTCCAGACAATGGGGGGCCATAAGAGTAATTCCAGACCGTGACCCCTCTCTAGACCTAATCGTTGAAGGAGAAATTGTTCAATCAGATGGCGAGACTCTTGAACTGCAGATTCGCGCATTCGACAGCAGCGGTCGAGAATGGTTGAACAAAACCTATGCAGATCAAAGTATTCAGGAGGAGTATCCGGAATCTACAAGGTTTACTCTGGACAATACTTTCGATGCCATAAATTTCGTCGACCCTTTTCAGGATATTTATAATCGCATTGCCAACGATCTAGTTGCTGTGAGAACGAACCTAGGAGAACAGACACTTCGCGATCTGAATCTCGTTACTGACATGCTTTACGCAGGCGATTTATCTCCCAGTGATTTTTCCGGTGCAGTAAAAGAGAATGAGGATGGCTTGCTGGTGATTGACAGATTGCCATCACTCGACGACCCCATGATGGCTAGAGTTGCCGATATGAAATACCGCCATCATCTTTTTATCGATACTGTAGATGAGTACTATCAAACACTCTACGAAGACATTCAGCCCGCCTATGTTCTATGGCGTCGATATTCGATTGATCAGATCACCGAGATTGAAACGTCGCAGCAGGAAGCAAGCCAGAGTGACTATGGCAGCTCGAGCGGGTTCTTATCGCTTAGCCAGCGCTATGACCGTTTCAAGTGGAGCAAGATATTTGAGAGAGAGTTTAACGACCTGGCTGCTGGCTTCAATAACGAACTTGCACCTGCCTTTCTAGAACTGAATTCTCAAGTTCATGGACTAACAGGGACAATGGAGCAGCAGTACCGGGAATGGCGTGGCATATTACGAAGGTTATTCGAGCTGGAGAACGGCGAACTAACTACAAATGCGACTGAGTAAAATTCGCATGCTGCAAGCGATCGATTGGATTGTCGCGCCACCTAGACAGCGGCTATAACTGCCCAGCAGACTATTTTTACTACAATGGGTGCGATCATCAGAAATGCTAGGCTTTTACGTGGATCATTCTCTTGTCTTCTTCTTTTTCTCTTTGTCAGAAATCCAATATAACACTAAAAATATTCAATCCTGTGCCGCTGCGACACTATGATGCGGCCAGCAACTTTCGACTATGTTTCGCACTAAGCTCTATTTAACTGAACGTTCTCTAGGCGTATACTCGACTGAAAAAAGAAAAGGTGCTAACTATGACTGATGCAGAGACCCTTCCCGAGACGGACAAAAAATCACGCAACATCCTCTTCGCCGCTGGCGGCACTTTGTTAGTTGCCCTCGTTGCCGGCTTTCTAATCTACTCATCAATTTGTCCTTGCGAGCGCACACCCGGCGGCTTTCTATTTGGAGAACGTCCGAGCGAGCCAGTGAATGATTGGTCATTTGCAAACGAGGTACCCCTCTGTCAGTTACAAATTTGGGCGGGAGTAAGGCCGCACTCAATAAACCTCAACTGCATGTCGACTCCCCAAGGCGAACTCTATCTCAGTTGTTCAGTGTGCACGTCAAAATACTGGGCTGATAAAGTAGGAGAGGACGAAACGGGTGTAATGCGATTGAACGGCATTGTCTATCCCGTGGTAGTTAATCGCGAGACCGACTCCGCGGCTATGGACCGCGCTTGGACTGCTCGAATTACGAAGCTACAAATTCATGGCGGCGGGCCGTCCAATCCGAAACCACCATCCGATGCACAGAGACCGGATCACTGGTGGACATTTAGGATTGTCTCCTCCAGCTAGCCCTCAAATTCAGCTCCTAAAAAAGGCGATGCCGCACGGCATCGCCTTTTTTGTTGCGAACTTCTTTGCCGAGGGTACCTAGGCTAGATTTTTCTCAAACAGATTCAACAATCGGCTCCAGGCGCGCTCGGCCTGAGCCTCGTTATAGACTTGGGAGTCTGGTGGGCACCAGCCATGCAGTGTGTCCCCATAGACTTCGATCTCAGCCAACAGGTCTGCCGCGGCGTAAGCTTCCCCTAAGGTGACTTTAGCCTCTGGAGTGCTTTCGTCATCATTTGCCGCAACACAGTGCAACATCGCCGATTGCGTCTGAGGGATTAGTAAATGGGGGCTGTTGTCAGCATCCGTAGCTAGGCCGCCGCCATGGAACGTGCCTCCAGCGCCAAGGCGTTCGGGTACTGCTGCAACTGTGCGCATTACCATTGGCCCGCCCATGCAATAACCTGTCGTGCCAATTCGGCGGCTAGTATCTGTAGCCGACTGTTGATCCAACCAGCTCACCATAGTCCGAGCGTCAGTGAAATGAGTTTCCGCGTTTAGATTGCGCGCCATTGGCAACACGATCTCACGAATTTCAGGTTGACCGAAGCTTGCACCTTCGCCAACTACAGGCGAGAGGGCATCACGATAAAAAGGATTCACAACCAAGACCGTATAGCCGGACTCTGCGAGGCGCTTCCCCATCATGCGAAAGGCAGGTCTTAGTCCAAGAATATCAGGCCAAACAATTACGGCTGCGTGACTGCCGCTAGAGGGATGAACGAAATAACAATCGGCCACGCCATCAGGAGTCGTGATATTTACGTCTGACTCTGTTACGGACTGCGCATTCGCGACCGGGGGGAGCAACATCGCCGCGCTCGCCGTAGCCGTCAGCATATTGAACTTTCGGCGGCTGAGTTTTCCGTCACTATTAATAAATTCCTCAGCATCTTTCTGGGTATCTAGATCACACATGTTGTTCTCCTTGAGCGCTCAGAGTTTGAGCCAATATTGTTTTATTCTATTATCAATGATATGAGAGTATTTGGGACAGGAAGAAAACTCAATACAATTCTCTAAAATCCCTCTTATGATTTCTATAACTGCTTGGTGAACCCTATGAAAACAAGCCTCAGCAGACGACAACTACTCCAATTGAGCCTCGCGGGCCTCAGCACGCTTAGCGCGCGCAAGTTCAGCTATGCCCAGCGCAGCAGTGTTCGAACCATTGCCGGTATCGGTGTCGCAGGTTTCGAATCTCAGGGAGCTATTGGTAATCTTGCGCAGACGACACGAGTAAACAACCCCTACGGCATTGTAGTCGGGCCCGATTCCTCTCTGTATTTCTGTGAAGTAGACAGCGGACGAGTCCGCCGCTTGGATCTGAATACCAGACTCTTAAGCACCGTAGCCGGGAACGGTGAGAAGGCCTATCGTGGTGATGGAGGTCTCGCCTTAGATGCCTCCTTCTGGTCGCCTCATGAGATCCGTTTCGATACTCAGGACAACCTCTACATGGTCAGCAGGGACTCGCATACAGTCCGCCGTATAGATAGAAGCAACGGTCTAGTTAGCACAGTGGCGGGAACCGGCGAAGGCGGGTTCTCTGGCGATGGCGGGCCCGCAAATGCAGCGCAATTGCGCCAGCCTCACAGCATTGCTTTCGATGCACGCGGGGACTTACTCATCTGCGATATTGGCAATAGCCGCCTGCGGCGAATCGATATGAACAGCGGCATCATTAGTACTCTATCGGGCACAGGCGAAAGGATTACCACGCCCGATTCCGGACCGATTACTGGAACACCGCTACTCGGACCGCGTTCTATCGATACCGATGCCGCTGGAAATGCGTATTTAGTTCTGCGCGAAGGCAACGCCGTGTTTCGACTAGATATCGAGGGCAATCGCCTGCAGCGAATCGCGGGTACAGGAGTTCGCGGATATTTAGGCGATTCAGGTGCCGCTATCAATGCTACTTTCAACGGCCCTAAGGGAATCGCCTATTCAGAACAGGATCATAGTCTCTATATAGTGGACACCGAAAATCATGTGATCCGGCGCATGTCTTTGAACACAGGAATCGTCGATACGGTGTTAGGCAGCGGAGAGAGAGGAGACGGCCCCGATGGCGATCCTAGGCAATGTAAGCTGAATCGACCCCACGGCGTTTGCGTTCACGCGGGCTTGTTGTATGTGACCGATAGTGAAAGTCATCGGGTGAGGGAAGTATCGGGCTTGCTCGGCTAGAGATATCTAGGAAGTTAGAACAGATTAATTGTAGGTGCGCGTTGAACTGCTGCAGATTAAAGAACTGACCACTCGACATAAGCTAGAACGGTTTTGAGCATTGGCAAAAGGATACTCATATGAATGAAGCGAAGGTAAAGCAGCTCCTTAAGGAACTCTTGGAAGAAATTGGTCAGGGGGAGAACCCGACGAGCTCAGCGGCCACAAAAAGAAGGTAACAATTACTGTGAAGGGTGAAAAGGCTCAAAACAAGCGATTGCTGCCTCCGCCCCGCTATTTCGGGAGTTCGCGGAGAACTGCCCACAAGAAAATATCGAATTACAGATCGAAACGCTGCAAAAAATGCGAGAATACTCGTATCAGCGCCGCTACAACTAACTCGGGCTCTCGGGCAAAAAAAAGGCTACCTTGATCATTTTGACCGTCGGTAGCCCTAAGTACATCAAATTTTTAGGAGATTGACGCGGAATAGCATGGAGACTCATGCTTTGAAAGCCTTTAAGCTGTAAAAAGCACTTGTGCTAATTATTGTTACGACTGTTATTTACAATTGGATTAGCTATTTAAAAACTTATAGCCCGAAACATCTAATTCAATCCTTTCACCACACACAACATTGAGTCTATTTTGAGGTCCGAATTGAAGAAAATATTGAAATGGATAGGTATCAGCATCGCCGTGCTGATGATCAGTATCGCCGTGCTTTTAGGTAGCATGCGCTTTCACGACGGGCCGCTCGAGATTCTAAGCGGCGGCCCCTTCAAGACTGGCGAGCTGCGCAGCGCGCCAAACGACTGGGATTTTCTCAAAGACCGCGCCACAATTGAATTCCAGACCATGGAGCCGGCACAGTCGCGCACCGTGTGGCTCGCTGCCTTTGATCAACGTTTGTTCGTAGTGAGTGGGTATATGACAACGAATTACGGAGCTGTCTGGAAACAATGGCCCTACTACCTTGAAGCAGACGATTCTGTAGTACTACGCATTGACGGCAAGCTCTATGAGCAAAGGCTACAGCGCATCATGAGCGGGCCAGAGGTCATACCAGTGCTTAACGAATTCAGTCGCAAGTACGGCGATGGGGAAGCAGCGAGTGCCGATTCGGTCGCTAGCGGATATACGTGGATGTATGAAGTCATGGACCGCTAAGGTTAACGGCTTAGACTTTCAATTAACTAGTACTGCGAGTTGAGCAGGTAGATGAGCTTGATAAGGATTTTTACGGTAGGCGGCACCATAGATAAGATCTACTTCGATGCGATGCGAAGAGCAGCTACGAGGTGGGCCCTCCGAATATCACCGAAGTACTATCTGGCCTTAGCCTAAATTTGGACTACGAGGTTGTATCACTGATGCAGAAGGACAGCCTTGAGATGACTGTCGCAGACAGAGAGGCCGTTCGCCAGGCTTTGAGCGAGACAATCGAGAGCATGATCGTAATTACCCACGGCACAGATGCGATGACCAATACCGCTAATCTCCTGAGCGATATTCCAGACAAGACGATCGTTCTCACCGGCGCCCTCAGCCCGGCACTATTTAAAAACTCCGACGCGATGTTCAATATCGGCGAGGCGTTTACAGCAGTTCAGACTAAACACGCTGGTGTTTACACCCCTAAAAACGTCGTGATTTTCGACCATGACAAGGTCAGAAAAGATGTTGAGAATAATAAATTCGTGGCATTATAAATCTCAGGCTAGTCCACGCTACACGTGCTACTGGAGTTACAGATGATCGCAATAAGACCAATAAGCAAACTACTCACACTCTGCACACTTTCGATGGCTCTCGCTGCCTGTAGCGATGCCAATGAGCCTGAACCGATGCCAAGCTTAAGCTTCGCGGAATCCTTTCAGGCTCAACTTATTCAGGCACAGCCCGGCGACGTTATCGAGGTTCCTGCTGGCATCCACGAATTCACTCGCAGCCTGTCGCTGACTGTTCCCGGAGTGACCATAAAAGGCGCCGGCATGAACTCTTCGATTCTTTCTTTCAAGAATCAGGCGCAGGGTGCGGAGGGCTTGCTAGTTAGTGCCGACGACTTTGTCATTCAGGATCTAGCAATCGAGGACACTGTGGGCGATGCGCTCAAGATCAATCAGAGCACGAATGTCACGATACGCCGCGTTCGCACAGAATGGACGCGAGGTGCCAATACAGAGAACGGTGCCTACGGTATTTACCCAGTCCAGACTACGAATGTGCTCATTGAAGGCTCAGTTGCTATCGGCGCATCCGATGCTGGAATCTACGTTGGCCAATCTAGCCAGATCATCGTTAGAAACTCCCGCGCCGAATTCAATGTCGCTGGTATCGAGATCGAGAACTCCACATATGCTGATGTATATGACAACGTAGCAACTAACAATACCGGCGGAATTCTGGTCTTCGACCTACCGAATCTTGCAGTACAGGGTGGGCAGGCAACTCGAGTGTTCAACAATGAGATCTATGGGAACAACACAGAGAACTTTGCGCCGGAAGGAAATATCGTAGGCAATGTACCTCCGGGAACCGGCTTACTAGTTTTGGCAAACGACAACATCGAAGTTTTCGAGAATAATTTTCGCGACAACAAAAGCGTAAATATCATGGTCTATAGCTTCGTCCTAGGCGGGCGCACGATTGAAGACCCGGAATACGATCCCTACCCGGAACAAATCTACATCCACGACAACAATTACGATGGTGGTGGAACGGTTCCCGGGCACGCTACGCTAAAGGCGTGGCATGCTATCAGCGGATTAGACTCTCCAAATATTGTATGGGGCGGCCTAGTTAAGCCAGGCGGCAGCACGGAGAACCTTATTTGTCTGGGAGATCCTGCTACGACTAGCTTTATAGATCTGAAGGGCGGCCTAGATCCGAACGATGTCTCTTACGATGTATCGCCCCATTCCTGCACACTGCCGCGACTGCCGAGCATTTCCTTCGACTTCCCAGGCGATGACTGAACATAACAGTGAGTCTGTATTGGGAATCAGTTCGGCAAATTTTCGTCGAGAAATTTAAACACTCCATCATAGATTCTCAGCATCTCCTCTGCCGGAAAACCTCCATGCCTACCATTGGGAACGGTAATCAGTTGGTTCCTGATCTCAACCTCATCGAGTGCCTCGTGCAATTGAACAGCGTGCGCATAGGGCACAGTTGGGTCTGCATTCCCGTGGATGGTGATGATAGGAGGTAGGTCGGCGCGAACATATTTCATGGGCGAAACACGGTCGGCAATCTCACGCCGATTCGGCTGCGAACCCATCCACCTAACGGCGTATGCCTTTTCGTTAGCGCCATCGAGTAAATCGACAACGTCAGTGATTCCATACCAATTTACGATGGCTGCCACAGAGGGGCTCTCGGTATCCGGACATTGTAGCGCAAGATCGGTGTCGCTAGGCAACATGCCGCTAGTCAGGGCTAGGTGGCCTCCTGCGGAGTTGCCGGAAACGACTAGTCTGTCTGTGTCGAAGCCGTATTCTTCGGCGTTGCGCGCAACCCAGCGCAGTGCGCATAAACTATCTTCCACGGCGGCGGGTGCTAGTGACACCTGGCCCAGCCGATATTGCACATTTACTGCAGCCCAGCCCTGTTCCAGATAGGGAAGCAGGCGCAGAATGTTTGCCTCCTTAGATCCGCCGACCCAGCCACCGCCATGATAGTAAATAAAAGTAGGTGCCGGGCCTTCTGCCTTTCGTGGAAGATAGACATCGACTTTTAACTCCATGTTGTTGGCTTTTAGATAGGTTATGTTGGAGATAACTCTAAAATCGTTTTGCACCGTGGCCGTCCAGCTAGCGGTATCCGAAAGCTGCGCGTGTAGCGATTGCAAAGGGATGAAAAAGAGGCAACTGAGAAGGATTAGTTGAGTGAATTTTCTAATCATAATTAGACTCCGGTTGTTGTGCTGATTAAGATTTCAAAATACTTAGCTTTCTGTTTGACTCTTCTTCTTACTACATAATTTGTAGTCAATTAGCAGGCCAGTGAATAAGCTTCCCGTCGCAGATCGGCGGCTGCGGTGAGCACCTTGAAAGAGCAAGAACATCACAAGATTCGGCCAACGAAAGTGAAAACAAAAATCCGACAGACAGCTAAGGCTGCGAAGGATAGTTGGTTACAAATTCAGAGAAAGGTTCGTCTATAGCTTCTTTCTCTGAATGCGCTACTGCGCGAGAACTTTAACTATTCGAGTATCGAAGCATTCCTGCGAGCTATTCCCATATAGACTTGTTTGAATCCTGGCAGTAAATAGCCTTCGCTGATCAGAGAGTCTGTTGCGGCTTCGTATTGCGT
>JAPKAI010000186.1 GCA_028825335.1 Gammaproteobacteria bacterium
CCTTCGCTAGTGAAGAAGCTACGATACAGTACGGTCTCGAGGCTGAGCCCTGGGAAGGAGAACACGCCCCCAATGTAACGACCAAGGAATAATATGTAGGACAGACTGAGCAGGATCAGCACCGGCATAAACCAGCCGGTAGTACGTCGCGTAAATTCTATCGCTAGTCCGATGGCGACTAAGGAAAAGATATAGTCGCTGAGAATATACTCGGTCTCGCGGGCATATAGCGCGTTCTCAAATAGGATCAGATAGGTTGAGGTCGCTACAGCTGTAACCGCCAGAAGGATATTAATCCAGTACGTGGCTGACTTGCGCTGCACGGACGGCGATTCATTGCTTATAAGCGCGCAGAGCGCACAGAAACCGCCGAAGTGAATAGCCGAGAGCCAGAGCTCTGAAATGCTAGCGAATACGTTGCAGTAAATGTGAAACAGGGCGAAGAAAAACGCGGCCCAACGCAGATAGTTAGATTTCATGAACTAATCTACACTCCCTCAGCTTGTTCTGTGGTTGGGGTCGTTTCTTCGAGCAGGAGGCGCTCAGGTATTTCCAGCCCGACCTCTCGATAATAACGAACGGCGCCGGGATGGAGAGGGGCGCCTAATCCGTCGATAGCGATCTCGAGACGCATGTCTTTGGTTGCACCGTGAATTTCTTGCAGCGTAGCAAGGTTCTCCCAGATAACTTTCGTTACGTTATAGACGACGTCATCAGGGATGTCAGCATGTGTTACCAGGACATTGGGTGAACCTACCGTGCGTATTAACTCATCTTGATTGGGGTAGGTGCCAGCAGGAAGTTCGTACCAAGCCCATAGTGGGTAACGGGCATTTATCTTGTCGAGGGATTCCTGTGTCCAATTGAGTACGGTCATGCGATCGCCGAGCAGGGCAAAGGCCTGTGTGATCGAGCTGACAGGCGCGCCGGCAGGGATGTTCATGCCGACGATGTTACCGTCTTGAATCGCACTGGTAGTGGGTCCATACCCCATATAGGCGAGATTCATTTTTGCTTCGTAGTCTATGCCAAGCGTCTCCAGGATAAATCTACCGGTCTGTTCGGCTCCAGAGTTTCTACCACCAAGCACATAACGCTCATCGTCTAGATTATCTAAGTCCATGATCTCGCCAGTAGTTGTAAGCTCACTGAGCAGAACAAAATGTTCGACGTTCTGCCACAGAGCGCTAACACTGCGCATATGGGTTTGCGGTGAACTTACCGGCCCTTCGCCAGTCCATGACCAGGCGCCAAAAGGCCCCTGAAGGATGGCAAACTGAGCCTGATTGTCGCGCAGTAGTTTTACGTTCTCTAGTGAGCCCGCCGAACTAATTGCGGTTAGAGATATGCCTTGTGTGTCCGCGAGTTGTGAATGAGCGATGGTGGCAAGAGCAACTCCAACAGGGTAGAAGGCGCCGCCTGTGGTTGCGGTAGTTAGTATATAGGGACGTGCACGATTTAATTCATCGCTGCAGGAAGTAAGTAGTATTAAAAATACGAGAGCCAGTGCGCTGTTTTTCATCTTCTTTTTATTACCAGCGTTCTTTCTAACCAATTGAAATTTAAGTTAAATATTTGCATGTTATCAATCAGGGAACGGCAACCGATGAAACCATATTTCTTGCTAAAGCACAACGTGGAGCAGTGCTTGCGACTGTCGATTTAATCGCGAGTCGCTCCTGCCGAATTGCTTGTGGATGGGCCTAGTAGAACGGCCTAGTTGTCAGGATTTTTGGGTAATATTTGAACTGCGCGAGATTGTCCTGATCTGCTTTGAATTAAACTGCCTTCGAAGAAACCAGCGTCCGCGGAGATGCTGCCGCTTACCCCACCGATTGGGCCAAATGATATGGCAGTATTTTGTCTCTGCTTTTGGTATTCTGCAACGGTGTCCAATTTGGTTTCGGTTAAATCGTAGGTGAGCGCATCAAGTTGTGAGTTAGGAGCTGATATTGCTCTCATCTGATTAAACAAGTCAGCAGGAATTGTCGCGTGTGGATCAGTAGTTCGCATTTCCAGCATGATCTCACCTCGCGCCTGATTCTGATCCGCGATCAAGTTGTGCAGCGCATTGATGATTACCTCATCTCGCTCTTCGCCCACATTCAATCCTTTAATAAATTCTCCATATTGTGCAT
>JAPKAI010000002.1 GCA_028825335.1 Gammaproteobacteria bacterium
ACCACAATAGTATGTAATAGGTGGTGAGCTGGAACCATCCTGATAGACTTCCACTGGTTAGGTTGCGCGCAACAATCTATAGCAATAAACGATAATTGCTTAGTCAGCTTAAAAGTATATAATATCCTTCCCTTAGCTATTTCTGCCGATTCCTCCATCTTTTCAGTGGGGAGGAATGTTGGAGAGAAATTTCTATTGCCAACTAATTTATAGAATCAAAATCTACCATCTAACACACGCAATGACCCATTTTAATATTAGGATTCATGAGCCAATGAGAAACCTGCTAAATGTAATACTTAAATTAGCCCTAACGATTCTTGTAACCTCTAGCGCAATGGCGCAGCTACCTGAACTAAGCCCACCTTCAACTATAAGCGGGGCCACCACTACGGCCAAATTTTTCGGCGGGGCATCGAGCGATAATGGGGCATCGTTTGCGAGTAGTTTCGACTACGATCAGAAAATTGACATCGACGTAAAGATCCAGGTTGAAAGTGGGCAGTTAAATACCATGGGCAACCTTTATGTATTTATTCTCTGGAATAATCAGTACTTTATACGCGTTGAATCAGGTGGCTACGAGATCTGGGATTTGACGTTGGCAAATCTGAAGGCAGCATTTCCAGCGGTAACTTTACAGGCGAGCCATGCAATTAATATCGTCGATGATGTGGCGTTCGGCCCTGCCGGCGTTTCTGATACTACGATGGGAATCTATCTCGCCTACGACAGCATGGCCAAGGAAGGCGAGATTTATTACAGCGGCTCTCCGCTTAGTGTGACTATTAATCCGCCGCTTACTGCCTTGGAAGGCTGTGCGAAGCCTTTTTATTCTGATTTTCCAATTCCAGTAAGCTCAGATAACGTTCACCGTTACTATAATTTTTCATGGCAAAGCGATCCTATTTTTTGTGCTAATTTTTATGGATCGGTTCCGGCCGATCTCAAAGATAAGATTAGAAGGGCATTAAGTTTTGCAAAAGGAAAATTGGGCCTTCTCGCTCCCTTTAATGGTTTTTTTGTCAATCTAGAAATGGTCGACAAAGCTGGGTACATAGCTGACGTATGTGATACTTGGCCGGCTAGGACCTATGACGTAGAAGATAAAAAGTTTAAAAAAATACCCAGAGCACTTTGCATTCAGAATGCAGCCCCTGTAGATCTAGAAAACGCAAGGGGTGGCGGAGGCGCGGGCCAAGAAGCATTTCATAATGGAGGTGGGTCTGAGGTTTCTATAAATGCTTATTTTGAATTTAATCAATGGCAGCAGCTTGATGAATTTACTACCGAAGAAGCAGCAAAGAAATTCTATGGTGATGAAGTTGCCAAAGTTGGAGTACATGAGTTCTTTCATGCTCATCAACAGATGTTAATGTGGTATTTTGAAGAGAAGAAGCAATTTGGAATACCTATATCGTTGATGGAAGATTTTCCTAGTTACATGAATGAGCAGAACGATCACGATAAAGTTCTTTACTATCCGCATTGGATAGAAGAAGGGTCTGCTGAATTCGCTGCATATTTATTAATGCAGCAATACGATGCTACATTTGGCGCTAGAGATTTATTTCTTGTCCAACTTGATGACGCTCGAGATCGAATAAGCGCAGGAAAACTAGTAAATGATACAGTCAGTTTGAAAGATTATGAGTATCAGACCAGAGAAGAGCTTGTTCAATCTGACAAGAATCCGTCTGGAGTTGCGCGAACACCAAGGGGTAAGTTTGATATGGGTATGTGGGCTATGGTTTACTTATGGCATAAAGATCCCGACAATTTACAAGGAATCATGGTTGATTATTTCAAGAATATGGGGGAGCAAGAAAATCTTCACCCGAGGGAAGGATGGAAATATTCCTTTGAGAAAACATTTAACATCTCCATAGAAGACTTTTATACAGAATTCGATGCGTTTATGGCGAAGCCGCGTGCCGAGCAAGTATTAATTCTAAAAACAAATGAAGAATTTAGCGCAGCGACATTTTCCCCAGCTAAACGATAAAATATAGGCTCTACTAATGATGAAATATTTTCCAACAGGAATATCGAATAGGGCATGCGCGGAAGGATGAAAAGGCACACATAAATACCTTCGAGCATATAGTGTACATAGGGGTGAGATGGAACCTACATGGACAAGTGGGGGGCTAGGGTGGGGTCTACTAGTTAGCAGTTAATTCCTGATAACTAGGGGCATTTAATTTCTGATGACTCAATGAGTAGTTCCGATAATTCAGCAGTTGAAAATCCTAAAACCAAATCCGTGATATCTCTGTACTTACAAGAATTATACATAGCTAGCATTGCATTTAGTTTTGCGTCCCAGATCTCAGGGTCCATCAGACCAAGTTTGTATTGAAGGAAATCATTTTCATAAAGCATCCAAAATTGCCATACAGCATCTCTAACCGTAGTCGTATCTTCTGAGTAAGTTCCATTTACGATTCCGTACATATATTCCACAAAACTTGAATCACCTTCGTCAAATCCACCAATAATTTCGACAAGCACCTCAGTTCTAGCTTGCTGCTGTGCAGCTAAAGCTATTTTTTGAGATTGCTCCATTTGTGCGCCAACAAATATAAGGGAACCTATAACCCCCAATATGCCTATTACATTAATAATTCGTTCTATGCTCATTGCATCAGGTCTCCGAATAAAGGAAGCATTATTATTGTTATACGTGACTTGTTCACAGTAACTCTCAAGAATACCTAATCGTTTGCCCAGAATAGTATGTATAGGAGTGAGATGGAACCATCCTTGTGCAAGGGGGCGGAGTGGGTGTGCCGACCGAGAGTTAGGAATGAAAAGTGTCGATTAGGGGGGGTAATAGATGGTGTTGAATGGCTTGGTGACTTCGTTCTAATGTAACACTATAACTTGTTGGTTAGAATAATTTATAAAATTATTAGTAAGTTCTAGATAAAGTTCAAGTCTCCCCATCCGCACTATCGAATTCTCCATTCGATGGCAGTACTCAATTAATGAATGTTTCCACAAATCTAGTTTTCTCGGTCCCTAGGCCTCGAGTTATTCTTGCTCGACACTATTACTTGAGCGGCGGAAGCTTTAGAATCTTTCATAGATTCTGATTGAACTTTCATCTGGATGCCTGCCATTGCCTGAAAAACGCACGTTTCTCCTACTAGCCGGTGTCCTGCTCGCTTCTGCTCTAGCCCCTCTAGGCTCCACCTCAATTGCGGTGGCCATGCCCCAAATTGCCGCATTCATGGAAATGGACCCTGGCACAGCGACGCAGCTGCTGGTTGGGGGCTATTTGCTCATTTCGGTTATCGGCCAAGCTCCGGCAGGGAAGTTGGGGGATATCATTGGCTATCAGAAGGCTCTCTACGTTGGCTTGGCCGTGTTCATGCTTGGGTCGCTGTTAGCGTATTTGGTCCGCAGCATCGAAGTATTACTGATTTCAAGAATGATGATGGCCGCTGCGAGCGCCATGATCGTGCCGAATGCGTCGGCTATGTTGAGAACGCAGCTTCCCGAATCCATGCTGCCCTTCGCGTACGGCATATTTGGCGCCACCATGGGAGCAGCCGCAGCCGTGGGCCCTCTCTTGGGCGGCGCGCTAACTCAATTCTTCGACTGGCCAGCAATCTTCCTCGTGAATGTGCCCTGGGCATTGCTTGCACTTGGTTTAATTGTCACGACATCGAAACCGCAGGAAGAAAAACGTAGAGGTCGACTCGACCTGCGCAGCACGATATTGCTTGCCTTCGCTATTGGAGCGCTGCAACTAGGTTTTATCGGTGAAGCTATCGACCTGCGTCTGATTGTTTCTGGCGTGTTGCTTCTCAGTTTGTTTATTTGGGTGCAGTTGAAGGTTGATGAGCCTGTTTTCGATCCGCGCTTTTTTAAACGGCCCGCCTATGCGGCGGCTGGCTGTACTACGGCGTTTGGTAATTTCACCATGTACGCGTTGTTATTCCAGCTACCGATCTTCTTCGTAGATGTTCGGCAGGTTGCAGAAATCGAAATTGCCGGCGCTTTAACGGCAATGACAATCTGTATGATGCTGGGCGGTCCTATGTCTGCAGCAGCGGGCCGGCTAATTGGAATTCGCTATACCGCTGCGTTGGCTGCCTGTACTAATATCTTCGGCCTTTACCTATATTCTGATCTGGGATCAGCGCTGGTGCCGATGGATATCATCGTTCCTATGGCCTTAATGGGTTTCGCTGGAGGAATGGCTGGTCCTGTAGTTCAGGCGGCAGGCATGTTAGCTATCGAGAAGGAGAAAGCAGGCATGGCGGCTGGCGGCTTGAGCACTATGCGCTATCTGGGTGGCGCTTTGGGAATTTCAATTCTTTCTTTACGCCTCGGGTCAGAATCGACAACCACCCTAGAGCAGCACTTGTCGATGATTCCGTACTATGCAGGTGCGCTAGTTATAGTACTGATGGCAACTTTTCTCTTGCCAGTCTCGAATAAAAAAGTGGGCCCCATTCTGGACTCACAATAGATAGGGAGAAGGAAATGGAGCGGAAATTTGAAGCGCCTGGCCCTGGTACTTGGGTCTTGGATACCACGCATAGCAGTGGAGCGATGACTCCATATACCTGTCAGTGTTTCGAAGGATTGCCAAGAGGGTTCCATGAAAGCTTAGAAAAATACGGGATTCTACTGGATCGTTTGCAGCCTGCCTTCATACATGGATTCTTCTTCATGCAGCAAGTTGGCTTAATGGGGAAGCCCGGTGGTAAGCCGCCTCCGAACTGGCTGATGAAAGTCATGTTCCAGGCCCACCCTAAGCTTCGGGCGCGTGTTAAGGCCGCTCATGAGTCAGTGGAGTCACGTCGCTGGCTGCAAGACCTAGCTGAATGGGACGAGCTTAAGAAAGATTCGATCGCACGAAATACTTCGCTGCAATCAATCAAATTGACGAAACTCGACAGGCAGGAATTAATCGCGCATTTAGAGGTTTGCTTCGTGAATGCAGAGGAAATGGTCTATCGCCATCACAAGTATTCTGTTGGTTCATTGATGCCGGTCGGTCGCTTCTTGGATGTTGCTACTATTTCATCAGGACTCTCTGCTGTTGATGTCGCTCCTCTACTAAAAGGTTCAACGGCAGTATCGAAAGGAATTGGAGGAGAGCAATTAGTCGCAGTGGTAGAAGCAATTACCGCGGCGGGTATTGTTAAGAAAGACCTGGCGGAGCAGGAGTCAGAAGCTGCGTTGAATGGATTGCGTGAGAATTCACAAATTAACGCTGCCCTAGAAGACTACCTTGTTATCACCGGACACATGCTGATTGGCGGATATTGCATATCCGAGAAAACCTTACGAGAGTCTCCGAATATCATTATGGCGAGGGTTTTCGAAGCTATGAAGCCAGCTAGCGAGTCTGGATTCGATGCCGGCCTGGAGCAGGTAATCAGAGAGAAAATCCCTGAAGAAGATCGAGTCGATTTTGACCTCTGTCTCGCGGATGCAAGATCTGCAAATAGGATGCGAGATGAGCGAGGCATTTACAACGATATATGGGGAGCGGGCATCTCGCGCTGCGCGATTTTAGAAGCAGGGCGCCGACTTTTTGAGGAAGGTATTTTCTCCAATGCAGAGCTCTCGTTGGACGCCTCACATGAGGAGCTAATAGGTTTGTTGAAAGGGGAGTCTACTGCCACTGATGAAGACTTATCGGAAAGACGTGAGTGGCGACTAACAAAGAACATTGATGAGGTGCCTGAGTTTCTAGGTGATCCTCCAGCCGGTCCGCCGCCACTGGAATTGCTACCCGCTAAGATTCAACCCACGCTGAGAGCATTCGGCTTAGTAATGGTCAATGTCTTCGACGAGCCGAAAGAGGCTACTCAAAAGATCAGTGGCCTGGCGGTGAGCCCAGGAATCTATGAAGGAACTGCCAAGGTAATTCTTAGTACACGAGATTTTGACCGTCTCGAGAAGGGAGACATACTTGTCACTAAGAATACTTCAGCGGGTTTCAATGTCGTGCTTCCAATCATTGGGGCTTTGGTCACCGATAGGGGTGGAGTTCTTAGCCATGCTGCTATCGTTAGTCGCGAATTTGGTATTCCGGGAGTTGTGGGTACAAAGAATGCGAGTCAATCCATAAAGGATGGCGACAAGATTCGAGTGAATGGCGACACAGGGGAGGTTGACATCCTTTGAGTGCTCAAGTTAGTAGCGCTGTACTCCTCAAAGAAGCTATCGAGGAAGCGCGGTTTGGAGGAAAGTGTGTCAGCTTAGGCCTCGCGCTGAGGGCTGATTTACCAGCCCCTAGAGGGTATGCGCTAGCAGTTGATCTGGTTAGTGCAATTGCCAGCGGAGACGAAGCGGCTAAGGCTAACATAGCTCCCTTGTTTGCAGAATTCGCACCAGCCGTAGCCGTTCGCTCAAGTGCAGTAGGGGAAGACTCCGCGGATGCTAGTTTTGCCGGTCAGCATCTAACAGTGCTTAATGTCATGGATGCCGAGTCTGTGATAACGGCTATACAGCAAGTTCATGCCTCCGCCTATACCGCAGAAGCGATTGCCTATCGCGCTAAGATGGGCGTTGAAGGCGAGCCCGCTATAGCCGTTGTCATTCAACAACAGATACGGAGCGAAGTTGCCGGGGTCATGTTTACCAAGAACCCTATTACGAACACGAATGAACGGTATATCGAAGCCAGCTGGGGCCTAGGCGAGGCTGTGGTTGCCGGCATGGTTGTTCCCGACAGTTTTCGCATATCTAGTGAGGGGAACATACTTGAGCAGGTGTTGGGCGACAAAGATGTCGAGCTCGTTGCGATGGCTGAAGGCGAGACCGCAGAGCAGGACGTCGACCAGATTAGGCAAAGCTCTCTCTGTCTTAGTGAGGATCAGCTGAATAGCTTGCATAGTCTTGCTCTAAACTGCGAGGCCACCTACGGTGAGCATATTGATATCGAATGGGCATTTCACGATGAGCAACTTTATCTATTGCAATGCCGCTCAATAACACTGTGACAGCCAAACCAATTCAGCTGCTCTTTACTACCCTAATTGGCTCTATCTCTTGCCCCACGGAAGCTTTAGAATAATTTTTGAGGAGTGGATGAATATTCGCCGTTGCTAATTTACCGAACCATAAGCTGTTGAATACTATGAAAGATTTCTTCGAAAGATCGAAATCCCAATCCGTCGCTGAAAAAAAGGGTAAGCATCCCGTTTCGAGCAAGAACGATGTGCAGCAATTTTTGTCCAAAGTTGCGTCTTTGCCCAAGACCAGCGGTGATGCGAGGCTGATTTTCTCTCTGGATGCTACTGCGAGTAGGCAGAGCACGTGGGATGTAGCAAGCCAGCTCCAGAATGAGATGTTTCTCTGTGCCCAGTCACTGGGAGGCCTCAATGTTCAGCTATGTTACTTCCGTGGTTTCGGCGATTTTTTTAGTAGCGATTGGCAGGGTAATGCGGATGATATTTTGCGTATCATGTCATCGATTCAATGCCAAGCAGGTGCCACACAACTGCATCGCTTGCTGCAACATGCCATCGATGAAAACCAGCAGAAGACAATCAAGTGCCTTATCTATATTGGCGATGCTATGGAGGAGAACATCGACCTATTGGCACAGCTTGCCGGAAAGCTAGGTTTGCTGAACGTGCCACTGTTCATGTTTCAAGAACGGCGTGACCCAGTAGCAATGGCAGCTTTCAAAGAGCTTAGTCGCTTGTCCGGTGGGGCTTATTCCCAGTTTGATAGTGCCAGTGCTGATCAGCTAAAGGACTTGCTAAAAGCAGTCGCTATCTATGCTGCGGGTGGGCTGAAGGCGCTGCAGAAATTCAGTGCCGCCTCGTCCAGCGGTGTGAAGTTAATAGAGCAGCAGCTTAGGAAATAGTTGTGGTTCTAGCAAAACAGGTAGATAGACTCGTATGATTTTTCGGTTACTGCTGCTTCTGTTACTACCTGTGATGGCTTACTACTTTGTTAGATCCATAAGCCAGCGCTTCACTCTGACTCCTCGGCAGAACACGTTCTTATTTTTCCTAGTAGCGAGTCTCTTGGTGGTTGGTGTGATGATCGCGATAGGCAGATTACCCTTTCAATTCATCTTGGCTCCTATCGGTGTTGCTGCGACGTTTCTTCTTAGGATGTTGCCCACTCTCTTGCGCTTTCTTCCTATGTGGCACCTCTTCAAGGGACGAATAGCGGCCGCGAAGCCGCCGAATAGAGATCAAGTCTCAACCATCCGCACCGAATTCTTCGAGATGGAATTGCAACACGACGATGGCAGCATGGATGGAGTAGTGCTCAGGGGAAATTTTTCCAAGAGGAGGCTTTCCACACTGCAGTTACCGGATTTGCTCGAGCTATATCAAGAATGTCGAGCCGATGCCGATTCGGCACAGGTGCTAGAGGCCTACATCGATCGGGCATTTCCCGATTGGAGAGAGCACGCTCAGGCGGGATACGAGGGAAGTGCAGCGATTGCCGACGAGTCATTGATGACACAAACGCTGGCGTTAGAAATATTGGGGTTGGATGAGACTGCCGATAAGGAGCAGGTAACCAAGGCCCACAGGAGCCTAATGCAGAAGATGCACCCTGATAGGGGTGGCAGTGATTATCTTGCGCAGAAGATCAATGCGGCGAAAGACTTCTTAATGCAGAAGCTCTAAGGGCTATCCTTGAACTTTCAATTTAATAGCTACCCGCTTTATCTGCTCAATTTGACTATGCGCTTTTCTTCTTATTGAGGAATACTTCAACGATTGCCTGCGCATCAGGTGTTTCCAGCAGTCTGGCGAATTCTTTTAGCTCAAAGTCGATTGTGTCAGAAACAGTGTCTAGTTGGCCGCGTTTAATAAGCGCTTTGCTCGACTGAACAGAGTCTGTGGGCAGGGCGGCAAGTTCCCTAGCCTTGTCCATTGCATATTCCAAATATTGATCCTGTGGTAGCACCTCGTTGATGATTCCGTATTCTTTCGCCTTACTAGCTGAGAACCTACCGCCTAGCAGCAGTAATTCCGATGCACGTGCGTGGCCGATCTGCTTAGGAAGCAAATAGCTAGATCCCGCTTCTGGGCATAGACCGAGACGAGTGAATGGCAGCTGTAGGAAGCAATTTTCAGAGGCGTAGATCAGGTCGCAGTGAAACAAAAGCGTAGTACCTATGCCAATGGCGAGTCCGCTAATGGCAGCGACGATCGGTTTCTTCGATTCATTCAGAGCATTCATAAAGGCAACCGAGGGACGCTCGGTTGTGGGGGTGTTGCTCGCAAGGAAACTGCTCACATCATTGCCGCTGGTGAAGCAATCATCCACGCCGCGTATCAGAGTCACATTGACGCTAGCTTCTTCGTTTGCCTGACGCAGACCCGCTGCGAGTGCGGCATACATGCCCGGTAGAAGAGCGTTCTTCTTCTCAGGTCTATGAATTTCGATGACAAACACCTGACCATCAATGCTGTATTTAACGTTCTTATCCGCCGACTCGTTCATTCCGTTTCCTTGTGCTCAATACCTTGATACGAGGCCCATTTTAGTGGAAATAGCATTCGAAGTAGAGGACTAATATGTTTCAGAATCTGCTGAAGACGTTTTACTAACTGTAACTGCCCAGATAACACTTCCAGCATTCAGTGTTAGAATGAGCAGGTATACCATAATTTGAGGTTGATCAGGCATGACACTAATTCGCAATGAAGATGTTATTCAAAGTGTTGCAGATGCGCTGCAGTATATTTCCTATTATCATCCAATCGATTTTATAACAGCGGTTCATGAGGCTTACGAACGAGAAGAGTCGTCAGCAGCAAAAGATGCGATGGCACAGATACTCATTAATTCTCGCATGTGCGCCGAGGGGAGGCGGCCCATATGTCAGGACACCGGCATAGTAGTTGTTTTCTTAAAAGTTGGGATGCAGGTGCAATGGGAAGGCGATATGGCCCTCGAGGCAATGGTCAATGAGGGTGTGCGCCGCGCGTATCTTCATCCTGACAATGTGCTTAGGGCTTCGATCGTGAGCGATCCGGCTGGTGCGCGTAAAAACACCAAAGACAATACGCCTGCGGTCATACACATGCAGATTGTTTCCGGTAGTGAGATCGAAGTGAAGCTGGCGGCGAAGGGCGGAGGATCAGAGAATAAGTCAAAGTTGGTCATGTTGAACCCAAGTGACAGCATCGTAGATTGGGTAGAGAAGACATTACCAACGATGGGTGCAGGTTGGTGTCCACCTGGCATGCTAGGAATCGGCATTGGTGGCACAGCGGAGAAGGCAGCTCTACTCGCCAAAGAATCGCTGATGGATCCAATCGATATTCATGAGCTTCGCGCGAGAGGACCTAGCAATCGTATCGAAGAATTGCGTCTCGAGATTATGGATCGGGCCAATTCTCTCGGCATCGGCGCACAGGGTCTCGGTGGTTTAACCACAGTCTTGGACGTAAAAATTCTAGACCATCCGACACATGCAGCATCGCTGCCTGTCGCCATGATTCCTAACTGCGCGGCTACTCGTCACGCGCACTTCACGCTTGACGGCAATGGTATAGCAGAATTCGAACCACCAAGTCTGGATCTATGGCCAGAGATCGTCTGGGATGTAGGCCCGCGCGCACGAAAGGTAAATCTCGATACGCTCACTCCTGATGCGATAGCGAGTTGGGAGCCCGGCGAAACTCTGCTGCTCTCTGGCACTATGTTGACCGGTAGAGATGCCGCACATAAGCGACTGCTCGCGATGTTGGAGAAGGGAGAGGGCTTGCCCGAGGGGGTTGACTTCAACAATAAATTTATTTACTACGTCGGTCCTGTTGATGCTGTCAGAGATGAAGTGATAGGACCGGCTGGGCCGACGACTGCGACACGCATGGATAAATTTACCGATGAGCTGCTCGAGAAGACAGGCTTGATCGGAATGATCGGTAAAGCCGAGCGAGGTAAGGAGGGCATCGAAGCTATTAAGAAACACAAAGCGGTGTACTTGATGGCCGTGGGTGGCGCTGCCTATTTGGTTTCCAAAGCAATCCGTAAGGCAAGAATCGTCGCGTTCGAAGATCTAGGCATGGAGGCTATCCATGAGTTCACAGTCGAGGAAATGCCGGTAACTGTAGCTGTAGACGTGAATGGCACTTCGGTTCACCAAACTGGACCAGCAATCTGGAAAAAGAAAATTGCGGAAGGGCATGCTATTGAAGTGAAATGAAATGAAATAGGGGGCTTCTAGTTAGCCCCTATCGCTTCGAGCGCAATATTTGCTTAGTGTCCATCAGCTTTCTTCGCGCTTATCGAACTTGGGACGTGCTCGATCGTAGTGGCATATCTTGAATAGGGCTGCTTTGTTAATCCAATCGTACTCAATCCAGTCTGAAAATAATTTAGCCACTGCTTACTGTTGAGACAAAAATTGCGATGTGCGCGCCAACCCTTCTTTCAGTATCGAAGGTGTGTTGGCATATCCAATTCGGATATACCCCTCCATTCCCAATGATGAGCCAGGCGTGAACATCACCCCAGTCTCTTCTAGCAGTAAAATACAGAAATCACGCGAACTCATTAGCAGGTCATATTTCAACAAAGCGGTAGTGCCAGAACGTGGTTTAACCCATGAAATTCGCGGCTGGGTATCTACCCAAGCTTCTAATACCTCTAGATTACCGCGTGTTATCGATTGGCTACGCTCTAACACACGCTGTTTGTTCTCCAATGCAATGGTAGCAAAATGGTCGTCGATCATGCCGATTGAGATCGTGTCATAGTCGCGATGCCTTGATACTTTTTCAATCAGCTCTTCTGCTGCTGCAATCCAACCCAGGCGCAAACCCGCTAGGGAAAATGCTTTGGACACGCTCGCGGTACTGATACCTTTTTCATAAATGTCGGCTATTGATGTCGTCATTCCAGAGCCTTCCTGATTTGTGCCGCGATAAACTTCATCACACAGTATCCACGCCCCTGCAGAACGAGCAATGCCTACAATTTCTTGCAACATAGCTTCATCCATCAACGCGCCGGTCGGATTATTCGGGTTATTGATCGCAATCAAGCGTGTGCCTGGCAAAGCCAGCGCGCGTAACTCTTCCAGATCAGGTAGAAAGCCGTTTTCTTCACGCAGCTGCAAATGACGTACATCAGCACCAATACTGGCGGGAATGGAGTAGTGCTGCTGGTATGTAGGTACGACAGATATCACCCGATCACCTGATTCAACCAACGTCTTGTGGACAAGCATATTCGCACCAATTGCGCCGTGGGTTACGACTACATTCCCCGCTTCTTGGTGTGCGTAGAGTGTTGCAATCGCTGCACGTAACCGATCAGAGCCTTCAATCGCGCCATAGGTCATCTTCATCGTCATCAGCTCAGAAAGGCTGGTTTCATCCTTGCCGGCAAGAGCTAACAGTTCAGCTATAGTCAGGCTTTCCACGCAGGTTTCTGCCAAATTCCATTCGCATTTGGTTTCCCACTCGTTCATCCATATTTCGACACCAAAAGGTTCGATTTGCATATTTAGTTTCCTTTCGGCTGGCAGTCGCAGCGCTCTTGGTGAATATCGCGTCAGGACACAATCAGTCGCACATATCTTCGTAAGGGTTCTCGAGTTCCAAGGATATTTCTCGAGTCAGTCCTGTCACAGAAAGATTGCCGGTGCTCAGCTCGATAGACTCGCTTCCTAGCACATTGTGATCGAACTTATAGATCGTACGGTTCTCGCCAGCCATCGCAGAGTCGTCATACTCTTGTGAGGCCTGCGCTACGGTTTCGTTGAGCGACCTATACTTACTAATCGCCTTTTCTCCGTGCCGCTTTGTCAGCATCTTCTCTACGACATGTGGCGCAAGTACCGAGGCGCTCGCGTTGTTGCCGCCGAACCCCTTCGAATTAATTATGACAGCATCCATGGCCTGCTTACCTACGTCTCTATGCTTAAGAAGATAATCGACGTTGCTGTGAGCAACGTCGTCAGCGATCTCATCTACAGTAAGAATGCCTGGAATAATTCCCTGGGCCCAAACGCCAAGACTTGCAGCGATCTGATCCCCTGAGGATGAGGCTAGCGAGTGACCAATATAGGATTTCACTGCGGCAACTGGCCAGCTCTGAATGCCAAAGGTCTCCGCTATCTGATTAATGATATGTGATTCGGTCTGTCGGTTCTGTAGGGTGCCGGTGCCGTGTGCTTGCACGTAACTGCGAGTCGCTAAGCCCTCTTGCCCAATAATGTTCTTCGTGGCGGCGGCGGCCTTGGCCAACGAAATGTAATTGCCCAAGCCTGGGCTGGCTATGGATTTCTTAAAGCCATCGGCGTTGATAAACACATCGTTAACGCCGCCATAGATATTAGCACCAAGCTCCATCGCTAATTCATCGTCGAAAAGCACGATACACTGCGCCGATTCCGCGAGAGTAAACCCGGCGTTATATCCAAAAGGTCTGCAAGCGCGACGCAAGTCGGGCATCTCATTTTTGGATAATTTATCAAGTTGCCGCAAACTAGCGTCATCGGCGAGTGCGCCCATCGTGCCAAATCCGTCGAAGATCTCTGGCACCAAGGGCGCCTCGCTGGTGCCGACGAGAACAACTCTGTGGCTTCCCGATTGTATGTCGCGAATGCCCTGGCGAAGGTTGTATAAGAATGTTGCGCAGGCGGCCACATTGGTGCCAGTTGTCCCTAAATTTCCTAATAGGTAGGCATTGATGAAGTCGGCAGGCATCTCGGCATAACCTAATGGCAGTTGCTTCGAGGTGACTTTCTTGCCAAGTAGGCGTGCCTGCATCATGCCACCGTAGCCATTGTAATCGAGTTGGCCCATTCCGCTGCCGGCGTAAACAGCTATCTGATCGGCCGCGACATTCTGCTTCACTATCTCCCAGTCGATACCCATGGAATTAATCGCATCGGATGCGGCGAATACCGTTAGCTGCAAGCCACGTGGGTGGTTCCTAGCAGGATACAAGGCAGCAGGATCAAAGCCTGATGGTAATTGCCCGGCACTATGCACAGCTGTCTCGCGACTACATTTTAGCGATACCTCGAAGCTCTCCCCTGTGCTTACTCGAACTCGCCCCTCAAGGTCCGGATCGGAGACGCTCCATCCTGCAGGCAATGGTGTGGGTAAATCCTTTTTTCGTAACGTGAATTCCAGCGGCTGATCCGATGCGGGCCCTAAGGCGGCGTTTCTTAGGTAAGGTAATAGATCTGGGTCGAATAGATTGTTTTCCAGGCCTCGAATTAGTGTGCCTTGCTTGAGCGTCGGTCCTAGTTGAGCAAGGTACTCATCGAGATTGACCTCAACTGAGTTGCCGTCAGTCCATTTACCTTCGCTTTTTTTAAGCTGTCCGGTAAGTGCGGCGAGACTATTGTAAGTGGCTTGCACCTGGTCAGAGGGCAGGGCATCGATGACCATGCGTCGGTAGCCGTGATGGCCCGAACTACGACCTGCCGCATTGATTCCGCCGAATCCTGTGATTACAGGTAATCTCGCCATTGTTCTTTCCTTCGTTTGTGTAGGCCTTGTGCTGGATGCATCATGGTAAATACGTCTATGAGACTATAGTGGGATATTTTCAGAAAACTTTAGGCTATATTGGACAGTAATTAGGGCATAGCGGCCAGATTGCTCTTCCTGCCCTAAGCACAAACTAAAGTCCGTTGAGAAATTGTGCTTACGAGCTACCGCCTTGAACAACTTGCATAAAGCCTGCGCCACACATAGCATGAGAGCGTAAAACCCAAACCAGTCAGCATTCCTTGGAGGAATCATGAATATTAAAAAGCTAGCCACAACATGCCTATTGCTGGGCGGAATAGGCGTTGCAGCTACTGTTTTGGCTCAGGATGACCGATTCGCCAATGTAACCATTGAGACCGTGCCGGTTACGGGCAATATCTCGATGTTGATTGGATCAGGCGGCAACATTGGCGTATCCGCAGGTGATGATGGGTTGTTGATCATCGATGATCAGTACGCGCCTCTGGCGGCTAAAATTCGAGCAGCTCTTTCGCAGTTAGGCTCCGACACTCCGAAGTTTCTCCTTAATACGCACTTTCATGGGGATCACACCGGAGGCAATGCAGACTTCGGCGCAGCGAGTATTATCATCGCTCATGAAAACGTGCACGGTAGGTTAGTAGCTGGAGATTCGCCAAGTACGGCTTTGCCTGTAATCACTTTCGATGACGATGTTACCGTTCACTTCAATGGCGAGGACATCACCCTGATCCATATGCCAAGAGGGCACACCGATACCGATAGTGTCGTGATGTTTGAAGACAGTAATGTCATCCATATGGGCGATCACTTTTTCAACGGTGGCTTCCCCTTCGTCGACCTTGCAAGTGGCGGAACAGTTCAAGGCTATATTAGTAATCTAGAAAAGGCTCTGTCGTGGATCGACGATGACACGTCGGTCATTCCAGGTCACGGACCGCTGGGCACTAAAGCGGATCTGCTAGCCTTCTATAATGTAGTAAAAGACACATCGACTACTATTCGTGTCATGAAGTCACAGCAGATGAGCGCGGCAGAAGCTGTCGCTGAAGGCTTTGGTGACGAATACGAATCTTGGGGACAGGGATTCATCAACGAGCAGCGTTGGATAGAAACTGTCTTTGCAAGCTATCCCCGATAGCTGGATGACAGCAAATCGATACCCTCTAGTGCTACGGAGTTCGCCTCGCCGGATTTTTCGGTGAGGCCTCACCTGTTATGAGCTATAACGACGAAATGCAATCAAGCTTGAAGCAACTTCACCAGGAGTTGGGTATTCCCGCGGACTATTCAGAAAGCTGTGCTCTCCCACTGTGCATTGAACCCACCGTGCTCGTTGATACAGAGCTCGACTTCTATCAGCGTCAGCAGAGATTAACGCCCGCAGCATTCTCTGCGTGGTCACAAATGCGCGAGGCAGCGACTAGCCAGGGTATTTCACTGTTCCTAATTTCTGCCTTTCGCGGCTATCAATATCAGCATGATCTTATTGCAGCCAAGCTAGAAAAGGGGCAGGTGATAGAGGCGATCCTACGAGTGAATGCTGCTCCTGGCTACAGCGAACATCACAGCGGGCGCGCGGTCGATCTTGGAACTATGGGCTGCGATGCGCTTAGTGAAAATTTTGGAAAAACTAAAGCGTATCAATGGCTTGTAGAGAATTCTGATAGCTATGGATTCAGCCTGACTTATCCTCGCGACAACCCCTTCGGTATAGATTTCGAACCCTGGCACTGGTGCTATACCCAGGAATAACTTCCTTAGACAAACGTAAATGAAAGGGGTAATCTAGAAGTCGAACTACTAAGTAGGAGAGGGGATGTTCGAGAACAGCCACCAGGTGCACTTCTTAACGCATTATCTGAATACTCCTGTATTTAGCTCCCTTACTCAAACTCAATTTTCTACTCTGATCCCTCGAACAATTTCTAATTACTATTCGCTAGCGGCGACTGTCATTTTTTTTGACAGCTGTTGCTGTTCCCTGGCGCCTGAAAATTGATCGAGAACAAATTCACAACTACATAGGAGGGTAATATCTAAACCAAGAGTACTTGCAATTCGCCATTTTGAATAAAATCAGGAGAGTGTAATTTATGACTAATGAATTCCAAATCGTGTATCACAATATAGATCAAACCGAAGCGATCAGCGAAGCCGTACAAAAGCGGATAGACAAGCTGGAGCGTTATTGTGAGCATATTATAAATGGCCGAGTAGTATTAGATTCCCCGCATAACAATCACCATAAGGGGAAGGTTTATTCGGTTACATTAGAGATTCACACACCAGAGTTAGAGGTTCGAGTAAATCAAGATCAACATGATAACCACGCACATGAAGATTTATATGTCGCTATTCGTGATGCCTTCAACGTTGCGGAGCGGCAGTTCAAGTCCATCGACAAAAAGCATAGGGCAACACCGCTGCATCAAGAAATCGAAGCTATGGCGCTAGATGCCAATCAGGCTGAGAAAGAAGTTATAGATGAGGAAGAAGTTATGGAAGAGATCAATAGCGAGGCTGCAGCCTAAGGCGGCAGAAAGCACATGGACGATGCAACAAGAAAGGAAATTGAGGCGGCAACTTTTCGAAGGCTGCTGCAACATTTAGATGACAACAAGGACGTTCAAAATATTGATCTGATGAACCTGGCAAGCTTTTGTAGAAATTGCTTGTCGAAATGGTATGTAGCAGAGGCAGGGTCTCGTGGCACGGATATTGATTACGAATCCGCGCGAGAAATTGTCTACGGTATGCCATACCCCGATTGGAAGTCCAAATATCAATCGGAAGCCAGTGCGGGAAAGTTGCAGAAACTCGATAGTCGATCAGCTGACTAACTAGTTGTAATGCACATCGAGGGAAATCTCTGCTTTTGAGCTTGGAGATTTCCTTTTTTTGTTTCCTTCACAGTCTACTTTTAGAACATAGCTGGCGTTATTCGAGCAAAATTCTTGAATACCAATAATGCCCGCTGTCGACCCAAAGCGGACTATTGGATAAATCCCTGCCTTCTAATTTTTCTTATTACAGCACATAGAGCAATAGTCGGCTCACCGCTCAGCCTGAGCGTGCTTATTCTCCTCATTCCTTTAGTTCGCTCCTATGTCTTCTCCGCAAGAAATAGCTTGTTTCGGACCAAGCTACGGTACTCAATTGGAGTCACTGCGGTTACCTTCTTGAACAGGCTAGTGAAATAACTCGCATCTTGATAGCCAACCATATCGGCGACTTCGGATACTGCTAGGTTGCTCTGCTTCAATAACTCTTTGGCGTGCTCGATTCTCAGGCTCTGCAGATACTGTAGTGGTGAAGCATTAGTGGCCAATTTGAATCTTCGATTTAAGGATCGTACGCTGAGTTTGAATCTTTTCGCTAGGCCGCTAATGACCACGCCCGCTTGGTAGTTTTGGTCCAGCCACTCCTGTACTTTTATTATTTCTTCATCATGGTGGCTGCGCTGTTGATCTTCATTCAGTAGCAGTGACTCGTAGGAACGTTTCAACTCATGGGTAAACTGCCGCGCTATTTCTCTGGCTATCGAATCACCATATAGCTGCTCCACAAAATGCAGCATGAGATCGCGTACTGCATTGATACTTCCGGTGCAGTAGAGTCTCTCGTCGCTGGTGATGAAGCGTTTTCTCTGCAGTTTTATGTTGGGGTAGCGCTGTGTAAATTCATCGAAGAAGCGCCAGTGGGTGGTAGCAGATCTGCCTTGGAGTAGACCAGCCTCAGCCAGGAAATAACTTCCGGTCACGATCGAGCAAAGGGTGCTGCCAGCCGTGTATTGTTGTACAAGCCAGTTCATCATCGGTTTTAGTTTGGGGAGTGACGACCTAGGATTTCCCCAGATGCCAGGTATGAAGATAAGGTCGCTGTTGCTTATGCTCTCTAGTGTAGTTTGACACTTGATACGCATCCCGCCGCTGAGTACAAGTTCAGTAGCGTCAGTGCCAGAAGCTAAATCAATAGTGACGAGCTTGTCCAGTTGCCGACGAGACCTAGCCATATCGTTAGCAGCACTCAGCATTTCTAAGGGAATAGTAACAGTTGAACCCAGTGATTTAGGGACGGCTATTATGGTTACATGTTTCATAACGGCTTCAAAGATGGTTCTAGTGACTTAATATTCGACAGCGAGAACATAGTAAACCTTGCGACCAGTTGGTGACTCTATCTCTATCTCACTGTCGACTTCCTTAGCTAAAAGAGCTCGGCCCAAGGGCGCATCAATGCTGATATGGCCTTTCTGAGGGTCTAATTCATCGGGGCCGACTATTTTATACTTGAGTGTGTTCGCCTCTTCATCTTCGAGCGTGACGATTGCGCCGAAATAGATCTTGTCTGGATTGGTAGGGGGCTCGGAAACTACGGTCATCTCCTCAAGTCGCTTGCTGAGATACCTCACTCTGCTATCTATCTCGCGCAGACGCTTCTTACCGTAGATGTATTCGGCATTCTCCGAGCGATCGCCCTGCGCGGCGGCCTCGGAGACTGATTGGGTAATCACTGGGCGCTCGACTTTCCAGAGCTGATGTAACTCTGCTTTCATTGCTTTTTCGCCCTCAGCGGTAATGTATTTTGCGCTGGGCGGTCTTGGTGGACGATATCTGCTCATTCGTTCAGGAATCCAGACTGAGACTTAACTGGTCTTTATCATTTTCATGGTTCGAACTTTTTGTACCTGAATTTTCTGTAAGCGGAATCAATTTGACACCCATGCCAAGTAGTCGAACTGGTTTGTTGCCACGAGCGAAGCCTTGTTCGCAAAGCGCTCTATAATTATTGGCATCAAGTGTGGGGGATATCATCTCTACTGTGGTGCCTACGAAGTCATGAAACTTAATTTTTACAAATTGCTTCTGAATTTGGTAGCTGTCTTTCAGGTTTTGTATTCTCTTTAGCAATTGCTTCTCGAGATCAGGTAATGCATTGAGGCAGCTTTCGAGCGAGGGTAAATCCTCAGCAAAGGTGTTCTCAACGCTAACTGATTTTCGAATGCGGTCAGTTTGTACAGGACGGTTATCGATTCCCTGGCTAAGATTGTACAAGCGGTCACCGAATGAGCCGAAGTATTTTCGCAGTTCTTCCTCACCAAGTAGTCTCAGGTCTTCGCAGCACTCCAAATTTAGGCGCTTCATCTTAGCCGCAGTGACTTTTCCGACGCCGTGCAACTTTTTGACCGGTAGAGTGGCGACGAAAGCTTGGACTTGTTCGGGGCGAATCACGAACTGCCCATCGGGTTTCTTCCAATCGCTGGCGACCTTGGCTAGAAATTTGTTCGGAGCGATGCCCGCTGAGATAGTTATACCAACGCTGTCGTGTACTTCTCGGCGAATAGCCTCGGCAATACGGGTGGCACTGCCATCGAACTGGCTGCAGTCACTAACATCTAAAAAAGCCTCGTCGAGGGAGAGGGGCTCGATCAGCTGCGTATAATTCTGAAAAATTTCGTGGATGAGCTTGGAGGCTTCCCGGTACTTCTCCATATCGGGACGAATGATTATAAGGTCGGGACAAAGCTTGCGTGCCATGGCAGAAGCCATCGCCGAATGGATGCCGAATTTTCTCGCCTCATAGTTGCAGGTAGCGACTACTCCGCGTCGATTGGGTGAGCCACCCACTGCAATTGGTAGGTTGGCTAGATCTGGATTGTCGCGCATCTCTATTGATGCATAGAAGCAGTCGCAATCGCAGTGAATGATTTTTCGGTAACTGTCCATAGCGATATCTGATTTGGCAATGCCTGCCAAAACTACAGCAGGCCCCCACAGAAGTAAATGTGATTGGGCTTACTGCATGATCGTATTGGTCTAGGCGTTGCTTTTCTCAAACTCTTGCATAAAATTTACAAGGGCTTCACAGCCAGCCATTGGCATGGCGTTGTAGATTGAGGCTCGAATTCCACCGACATCACGATGTCCTTTCAGCGCATAGAGGCTATTGGCCTCAGCCTGCTCCAAGAAGCTATCTAGAAAGTCTTCATTGAGCATCTTGAAGGTTACGTTCATTATTGACCGATGAGCCGGATCTGCTGTACCGAAGTAGAAGTCGGTGCTATCAATATAATCGTAGAGCAATTTAGCTTTGGCTTCATTTTGAATCTCCATTTTCTCTACACCACCCTGGTCTTTAAGCCATTCCATTACTAGCGACATCATGTAGATGGCGAAGGTGTTGTTGGTATTGGCTAATGAATGCTGATCAGCGTAGGTCTTGTAATTCAGCAGCCCTGGAGTTTCAGGAAGTGGGTGTTCTAGCAGATCTTCACGAATTATGACGACAGCTAGTCCAGCCGGCCCTAGATTCTTTTGAAGACCGGCAAAAATAATACCGAATTGGCTTATATCTATCTTGCGAGACATAAACTCGGAGGTCATATCCGCCACCAAAGGAATGTCCCCTGTCTTGGGGAATGATTGCCAGCGGGTGCCATACAATGTGTTATTGCTGACTATGTGAACATATGAACTTTCTGGGTCTAACATTGACGCGTCAAACTCAGGGATGTGGTTGAAGTTGCTATCTTTGCTACTGGCAATATCGAGCGCGGTGCCATAACGGCTTGCTTCCTTGCTGGCTTTTACAGCCCAAGTGCCAGTGAGGACAAAGGAAGCCTTGCGAGCAGGATTACGATTAATAAGATTCAGAGGTACTGCAGCGAACTGCATCTGAGCACCGCCATGCACGTACAAAATTTTGTAGTTGCTTGGTATGTTCGCGAGCTCTCTAAGCAGGGCGTCGCTGCGATCTATAATCTCACCGAATTCCTTGGAGCGGTGGCTTATCTCAATTACCGATGCCCCCATGTTGTTGTAATCAAGGAATTCCTCCTGTGCTTTCTGCATAACTTCGATAGGGAGCATCGCCGGTCCTGCGCCAAAATTAAAAACTCGAGTCATTGTCTCAATTCCAATAGTAATTGTTAGTTTGTAGTGTGTTAAAGCAGAGTAACTTTGATCACGTCTTCAATTTCTGAAATCGCGGCTAGTGCTTCTTCTGAAGGCCGCGCCTCTAAGTCGATCAGGTTGTAAGCTACATCGCTACGGCTTTTATTGAGCATGTCTATTACGTTGATATTCTGATCCGCGAGTACCGATAATATCTGGCCCAGCATCTTGGGTACGTTGCGATTGCAGATGGCCAAGCGAGTACAGCTTCCTGCATCTGCACTGCGCTCTAGGAACGCGGCTGGAAAGTTTACTGAGTTCTTGATATTGCCGTTCTCCAGAAAATCCATAAGTTGGTCTGCAGCCATGATCGCACAATTTTCTTCAGCCTCGCTGGTGCTGGCGCCGATATGTGGCATGGAAATAACATCCTCTCTGCCCATCAATTCGGGCCGAGGAAAATCACTCACGTACTTGCCGAGCTTGCCGGACTCCAAAGCTTCGAGAAGCGCTTTAGAATCGACGATCTCATCACGCGCAAAGTTCAATAGGCAGGTGCCATCTTTCATGGATGCGAAAACTTCCGAATTGATCAGGTCGCGTGTCGAATCCAATACTGGCAGATGCAGAGAGATGAAATCGGAGCTGGCAACCAACGATGCAATGTTCTCTTTGCGCCGCACTTTACTTGGTAGGCGCCATGCTGCTTCTACTGAGAGGGCAGGATCATAGCCTTGCACCTGCATGCCCAGATTGATCGCCATTTCGGCAACGAGAGAACCAATAGCGCCTAGGCCTATCACTCCCAATGTCTTGCCGGAAATCTCACTGCCCTTGAAGCGTTTCTTCTCAGTCTCCATCAACTTGGATAATTCGGCGTCGTCTTTAATCTCAGTCTGCGTGCTGGCAAACCCGATACCTGGCACAATGCCTCGTGAGGCGAGCAGAAGCCCACACAAAACTAGCTCTTTAACTGCGTTAGCATTTGCGCCAGGTGTATTGAATACGACGACACCTGCCTCGGTGCAGGCACTGACAGGCACGTTGTTCGTGCCAGCGCCCGCTCGGGCGACAGCTTTCAGGTCTGCTCCTATAGCAGATGCATCTAATTTGTGGCTTCGCAGCAGAATGGCATCGGCGTCAGTCAGGTCTGGGTCGACTTGAAAATCTTCACTGCGCAAGCGCGTCAATCCCTTCGATGAGATCGTGTTATAGGTCTTGATTTTGTGCATTTGAATTCCTGAGCTATGTGGCTTTCTTACAGTTATGTCAGCTAATTGGATGTGTTACAGCGCTGAACGCTAATGACAGCGATTAGTGCTAGTTTTCATGTTGAGGGTGTATCATCCAAGCTGATTTTCTTGGGCAGGAGGCTGACTATGAGTTGCCTATCCTGAGAAATAACGCGGGCAATTATGTCGTGATTCGCACGGAAACTCCAGCTGGATGTTAGCAGAGCAGCGTCAACTTTGTAGACTTCCAATTTAATGGCCTGAGAGAGAATTAATCATAAGGGAAAATCAATGAATGAATTAGATGCGGGGGTCGCGATCCCCATCGAAACAGAGACTGTGTCGGTAAGACGCATATTAGGGCGCAATCCCGGCCCGATGACTGGTCCGGGAACGAATAGTTATCTGATTGGCAGGGAGCGCCTGTCACTTCTGGATCCTGGGCCAGCAGATGAGACTCAGCTGCAGAATTTTCTTCAAGCCATAGGCGACGCCAAGCTGGAGAATATTCTAATAACCCATACCCATGCTGATCATTCACCTGGCGCTTTAGCTTTGCAGGAGGCTACGGGAGCAAGATTGGTTGGCTTGAAGGCTCCAGATGTAATTGGCCACGACAAGACATTTGCTCCAGATCGGCTCTGGCGTGGCGAAGAGACCATCGACTGTGGTGAATACAGTGTGCAGTTAATTGCCACTCCAGGGCATGTTTCGAATCATATCTGCTTTCTGCTTGTCGAAGAGCAACTGCTGTTTACCGGAGATCATGTCCTGCAGGGCACGACCTCGGTAATCCTGCCGCCGGATGGGGATATGACTGCCTATCTCGATGCTTTAAAACGGCTGTTGTTGATTCCGCTCAAGGCTTTGGCGCCTGGTCATGGAACTGTGATGAGGGAGCCTCACTTTGAGATTGAGAAACTTATTGCGCATCGTTTAAAAAGAGAGGAAAAGGTAGTCGCTGGACTTGAGAGCCTTGGTGCAGTCAGCTTGGATGAGCTGGTGCTAACCGTCTACGACGATGTCGCTAAACAACTTATCCCTTGGGCAAAGAGGACGCTTTTGGCTCATCTGCTGAAGCTGCAGCAAGATGAGCGGATTCAATGCAACAACGAGCTTTGGGAAATGCGGTAAGTACAAGTTATGAATGCAGAGAATGAAGAAGCGGTACAATGGTCGCTGTATCTTATTCGTGCCGCGCAGGGCAGTCTCTATACCGGAGTGACAACAGATGTTCAGCGGCGCTTTTTGGAGCATGAGAATAAAGACCGCAAGAATAAGGGTGCTAAGGCGCTGCGTGGCAAAGGACCGCTAATGCTTGCCTTTAAAATAGTTGTAGGGAATAGATCCGATGCGCTCAAGCTGGAGCATAGAGTCAAGCAATTGAGCCGAACTGATAAGCAGTGGCTAATTAGCCGAACTACCGACCTAGAGGAATTGAAAACGTGGCTTCAGAAAAAATGATTGCAGAAGAAACTTCTGAAGAGATCGAAGAGCAGAATAACAAGATACCTGTCGGTATTAGTAGCTGTCTGCTAGGCGAGAAAGTTCGCTACGATGGTGGGCATAAAAACAATTCCTATGTTGGAAAAACTTTGGGCCAGTATTTTGATCTCCAATCATTTTGCCCAGAACTAGATATAGGCCTAGGAATACCGCGTAAGCCGATTCGCCTTTCGCGGAAAGGCTCGGATGTTATTCGCTGCATTCCAGTCGACAGCCCCGAGCCAGACTTCACTGATGCGCTCGCAGAATCTGCAAATGAAAAGAAGCAGTGGCATAGCACTTTGTGCGGCTACATTCTAAAAAAGGACTCCCCGAGCTGCGGTATGGAGCGCGTTAAAATCTGGGACGATGTTATGCCTATTCGAGAGGGCGTTGGTATTTATGCTGGTAAGATGATGGAAAACCTTCCTTATCTGCCTGTTGAGGAAGAGGGTAGACTTGGGGATGCCGTGCTAAGAGAAAATTTCATACAGCGAGTTTTCATCATGCGTCGTTGGAAGCAACTCCAGGAGCAGGGAATGACGCTTAATGGTCTCTTGACGTTTCATGCGCGACATAAGCTAATCATCATGAGTCACAATCAAAACTACAATCGTGAGCTCGGGCAAATGCTTGCCGCTGTACGTAAGGACAATGTTGGAGACATGGTAGACGAATATCTACTAAAGCTGATGCGTACCTTGAAGATTCCTGCAACGCGAGGAAATCACGTCAACGTCTTGCAGCATATTCAAGGTTATCTTAAGAAGCCTTTAGATGCGGATGACAAGTTAGAACTCACTGAAACAGTGCGTAAATATCGCCTAGGTCAATTGCCGCTCATTGTGCCGATTACTCTGCTCAATCATTTCTTCAGAAAGCACCCGGATGAATACATCGCAAACTCTTGGTACATGAACCCCTATCCCGAAGAGATGAGCTTGCAGAATCATATCTAGCCGGGTGAAAGAACTTAGGGAGTCTGTTCTGTAATCAGAGGAGCGATCTTGAAGTTTGTATATCCATAGATCACCGAGATAACTGGACAAACTAGATTGAAGAAGCAATAGGGCAGGTACGCGAATGTTGCCACGCCTAATGTGCCTGCCATGTAGGCGCCGCACGTATTCCAAGGTATGAGTGGTGAAGTTATCGTGCCAGAATCTTCTAGGGCGCGAGACAAATTCTTAGGATCTAGATTTCTATTTTGGAATTCCAGTTTGTACATGCGGCCCGGTAGCACGATCGCTATATACTGATCGGAGGTAATGATGTTCGCACCGATGCAGGTAATTACGGTTGTGGCAATCAGACTTCCTGTGCTGTGTACGAATGAGAGAGCGTAGTCAACTAGGCACTGCAGTAAGCCGGTATGATCCATTACCGCGCCGAACACCATGGCGCACAGAATTAGCCAGACCGTAGTCAGCATTGAGCTCATACCGCCGCGCGTCATCAAGTCATCCAGAGTTTCATTTCCACTCGATAATGCAAAGCCGTCGAACAGCGCCTGCCAAGTTCCCTTAAACAGGCCAAGAAAAACATTGGATGTGTCGCCTGCCAAACTCAGTACGGCGCTCTGCTGAAACAATAGAGCCAGCACCACACCGATAAATGCGCCGGCGAGGATTGTTGGAATAGGGGGAAGCTTTTTCTGAGCCATGATCAATAGGGCTAGAACCGGTAGCAACATGAATGGGTTTATAGTGAAGTTTTCTTGAATTAACTGCATCGTCACGGCAAGGTCGCTAGCGCTATTATCAGTATCAATGTTCAGTCCGATAATAACGTATAGGATGAGAGTTATAACAATGCTAGGAATAGTGGTCCATACCATATGACCAATGTGTGAAAATAGGTCGGTTCCCGCTACTGCCGGAGCTAGGTTTGTAGTCTCAGAAAGCGGAGACATCTTGTCGCCGAAATAGGCGCCGGAAATAATTGCGCCAGCAGTAATTTCAACCGATAGGCCGAGGCCTGCTGCGGCACCGATTAGTGCGATGCCCACCGTACCGGCAACGGTCCAAGAGCTGCCGATGCTGAGTGCGATCAAACCACAAATGACGCAGCTTGCTGCATAGAAGATTGCTGGATCTAAGATAAGCAGGCTGTAGTAGATCATAGTCGGCACGGTGCCAGAGAGAATCCAGCTGCCGATTAGCAGGCCCACACTAAACAGAATAAGAATTGGCTTCAGCGCGATTGTGATCCCAGATATAATGGCATTCTCGATTTGCTGCCAATCCTGCCCGTTTCTCCAGCCTACAGCCGAGGCGACTGCGGCGCCGATGATGAGTGCTATCTGGTTGGCTCCCTGACTCGCGTCTGCTCCAAATAAGTATACCGAGAATGAGAGAAGGCTGATCAGCACAAAAATCGGAATTAGAGCCTGTTTTACTGTCGCGGGACGTAGCGATGAGTCAGTTGCCGATTCGGATATTGATTCCATTCCTGCTACCTGTTTGAGCTAATTTGATTGATATAGAGCATAAAGGCTGGGGTTGCCGCCTGTCTATGCTATATCCACGTATTGGGCCCGCAGCAGCGGGATTTGGGTTATAATCCGTCGCTTTAAGGGCCTGTGAGTCCGTTGGCGCGAGTACTTTCTCGGCAGGGGTTGCCGGTTTTGGCGAATCGGCACCAATTTAATTGAACATCATTTCAAGTAGACAGCAAAGAAGTAAGCAAGAATGACTGATATCGAAAACTACATGCAGCAGCTGGGGCGTCAGGCGAGAGCAGCATCACGCCAGATCGCTAAGGCTAGCACAGCGCAGAAAAATGAAGCGCTTAGCGCGATAGCTGAGGCGATCGATATTAATCGAGGCCAGCTTATTCAGGCCAATGAACAAGATATGCAGGCAGGCAAAGACAAGGGCCTAGATGCAGCTTTGCTCGATCGCCTGGAGCTAAATTCCGCTCGAATCAACAGCATGATCGAGGGGCTACGACAGGTAGCGGCTCTGGATGATCCCGTTGGCTCCATCTCAGATCTCAAATACCGGCCTAGCGGTATTCAAGTTGGCAAGATGCGAGTGCCTCTTGGTGTAATTGGCATAATTTACGAATCGCGACCGAATGTAACTTGTGAGGCAGCTAGCCTCTGTCTGAAGTCTGGCAACGCCACAATCTTGCGCGGCGGTTCCGAGGCTATTCATTCGAACCAAGCCATAGCTGCTTGTATCAGAACAGGATTAGAGAAGGCAGGCTTGAGTGAGCATGTGGTTCAGGTTCTGGATCGCTCTGATCGCGACGCGGTTGGGCTTTTGATTACCATGCCCGAATTTGTCGACGTGATTATTCCACGAGGTGGGAAAGGCCTTATCGCTAGGGTTAGTGCCGATGCAAAAGTGCCAGTAATTAAACACTTGGATGGAAACTGTCACGTCTACATCGATGACAAGGCAGATATCGAGAAGGCAATACCGATTGTGATCAACGCGAAGACTCAGCGATATGGCACGTGCTGCACGCTGGAGTCCTTGCTAGTCGCCGAACAAATAGCCGCTGAGGTGTTGCCTATTTTGTGTGCGAAATTGAGTGAGAAAGGCGTGGAGCTGCGCGGCTGTGAATTTACGCGAGCGTTGGCCCAGGGCATTAACCTGGCGACCATCGAAGATTGGGGAACAGAATACCTAGCGCCCATATTGTCGATAAAGATCGTCGCCGATGTAGACGCGGCGATTTGTCATATCAATACCTATAGCTCGCAGCACACGGAATCTATTGTGACCGAAGACTACACGCGGGCGCAGCGGTTCCTCAGAGAAGTCGATTCGAGTTCGGTGATGATAAATGCATCTACACGATTTGCAGACGGATTCGAATATGGCCTTGGAGCAGAAATTGGCATCTCGACAGACAAACTTCATGCGCGTGGCCCAGTAGGTCTTGAAGGCCTGACTTCGCAGAAGTATATCGTCTTGGGGGACGGACATATCCGACAATGAGTTCTCTGTTAAGTTCTCCTCTAGCCGTACTTGGCGGATTGTTTGACCCGGTGCACAAGGGGCATGTGAGCGCTGCATTGTTCGCTCTAAAATTCTTGTCTGTGCAGCGGCTCAAGATGATTCCCTGCCATTTGCCTAACCACAAGGTCGTGCCTACTACGCAGGCTGAGCATCGATTGGCAATGCTCATGCTGGCGACAGCTTCCTATCCACAAATAGAGATAGATCCGATCGAGCTACAAAGCGATCGAGTGTCTTATTCGGTGGATACGCTCACCGAGCTTAAGAAGCGCGACAGTATGCTGGTATTCGTGCTCGGTGTGGATTCGTTTAATAGCCTGCCCGAATGGCACAATTGGCAGAAGATTCTGGAATTGAGTCATCTGTTGGTATTGCCAAGACATGGCACGACTCTGTCCACTGAAACTTTGCGCGCTGTCGATAGTAAACATAGGCAGGTGGATACGAGTGAACAGATGCTGGCTAGCGCTAGTGGCAAGATTATTTTTTGTGAGAACTTTGACTACGATCTGGCATCGAGTGAAATAAGTAAGAAAATAGCGAGAGGCGATGATGTGTCAGTGGCGCTTGATGCCAAGGTCGCTCAATACATTAAAGATAATTGCCTCTATCAGAATTAGTTAACTAGAGTGAGACTGCGGTTTGAATAGTACAGAATTATCAGAAATAGTTGTTGAGGCGGTGAAGGACATGAAGGGTCAATCGATTCGCTGCATCAATGTCGAAAGATTAACTTCGATCACGGACTACATGGTCATCGTGACGGGGACTTCGAGTACTCACCTGAAGGCATTGGCCGAATCGGTAAGCAAATCGGTGAAGGATGCAGGACATGACGTGGTGGGCGTGGAAGGTAAGCTTGCCTCGGAATGGGTCCTAGTAGATCTGGGCGGTGTCGTCTTACATTTGATGCTGGCGCCGGTGCGCGTACTTTATAATTTGGAAGAGCTTTGGAACTTCGAAACAAAGCCGGCAGCCGATGCTGATTCGGAAAACCCTGCTGCGTGAAGGTAAAGATCCTGAGTGTGGGAACCAAGATGCCAGCCTGGGTGCAGGAGGGTATTGCAGAGTACCAGAAGCGATTGGTGGCTGATCTGGACTTCTCGCTAATAGAAATACCGATGGCTAAGCGCACGAAGAACAGCAATAGTGACCAATGTAGAAAAAAAGAGAGCGATGCACTTCTAGCCTCGATTCGATCGGGAGACTATGTAGTAGCGCTGGATGTTAGTGGTAAATCGTTTAGCACCGAGGATTTAGCAGGGAAGATAGTGGATTTTCGTCAGCGAGGCGAGAATCTGAGCCTACTTATAGGTGGCCCGGATGGTTTGGGCGCCGAATGTTTGACCAGAGCGTCAGAACGTTGGTCTCTGTCTGCGCTGACATTTCCGCACCCTCTGGTTAGGGTGGTGATTACTGAGCAGTTCTACCGTGCGATTAGCATCATCAAGGGACATCCCTACCATCGCAGCTAGGTAGGGCTGTGGAGGATTGTTAATTTTGAATCAGCTTCACTAAAAACTTCGTCTAACCGCGGCAAACTGCAGGATTGCAGCTAAATCGCTATTTCGGCAAAACTATTTATTGGGTTTGTTGTCGAACACATCGAGGCAAGCAATCCTTCAGTGAGCAATCCCTTAGCCGATTACCCTGTTTGCAGCTAGGAAATTCCATATATGACAGAAAAATGGCAGCTTAAAGATCACGAGGCAGAGCGGGAGCTATTTAGCAGCCGTCTCGTCGTAGCTTCTGTTTTTGTCGTGCTGCTATTTACCGCGCTTATCATTAAACTTGTCAATCTGCAGGTCTCCCAATATGAGTACTTCTCGGCTCGTTCGGATGGAAACCGACTGCACTCTCAGTATGTACCTCCTGCCCGCGGCTTGATCTTCGATAATAGAGGGCAGCTACTCGCCGACAACCAACCAATTTTCAACTTAACAGTTGTACGGGAGCAGGTTGGAGACCTTAACGAAACTCTGGACTATCTCGACACGTTGATAGACTTGTCTGATGATGAGCGAGAGCAGTTCAGCAATCGACTCAGAAGAAACCGCGTGCCGTTTTCTTCTGTGCCAATACGGTATGTCCTCAGCGAAGAAGATAAATCTAAGATTGCAGTAAATAGTTTCAAGCTTCCAGGCGTCGCAATCGAACCTCAATTCGTGCGGCAATATCCTCTCAAAGATCTCGCCGCTCATTCGGTAGGCTACGTTTCAGAAATTAATCGTGGCGAGCTGGATTCTTTCGATGATGAAGAGAGAGAAAACTATGGTGGCACAAACCATATAGGCAAGACTGGAATAGAGCGAACCTATGAAGACCTGTTACATGGCACTGTTGGCTATGAAATAGTTGAAAAGAATAATCGAGGTCAGGTCATGCGCAGACTTGATCGTACTGACCCGGTCGCTGGTAAGAATATTTCTCTCTACCTCGATAGCCAGCTGCAAATTGTGGCGGAAGAAGCGCTGGGCAATTATCGCGGCGCTGTTGTTGCTATAGATCCAAATACTGGCGGTATCTTGGCCATGGTGAGCAAGCCCGGATTTGATCCGAACCTGTTCGTGACAGGAATTAGCAATAAAAACTATAGCGTACTTGTTACTGACGAGATCAACACACCTCTGTTCGATAGATCAACAAATCCGTATCCCCCCGGCTCAACTATTAAACCGTTTCTTGGCTTGGGCGGTCTTCATCATGGCCTCGTCGATTATGAGTTCACGATTGAGGACCCAGGCTATTTCCGATTACCTGGGGTGCGTTATCGTTGGGGCGACTATACATTGAGAACCGCCATTGGCGGTGGTCATGGACACACGAATCTACAGAAAGCCATTTATCAATCTTGTGATACATTTTTTTACGATCTGGGTAACCGGATGGGCATTGATACCATGCATGGCTTCATGGCTCAGTTCGGGTTTGGGGAAAATTTCGCGGTCGATATTAATCATGCTAGGACTGGCGTGTTGCCCTCTCGTGAGTGGAAGCGAGCTACTAGAGGTGAGCCATGGTATCCAGGAGACACGATAAACTCCTCCATTGGTCAGGGTTATATGTGGGCGACTCCACTACAGCTCGCCACGGCAGCTTCGATCATGGCGAACAAGGGAAAAGTCATACAGCCGCGTATGTTGAAGGCCATTGATGGGGAGCCTTACCAACCCGAGATTCTAGACCCAGTGAGCGATGTTGTAGTAAACGATCCAGACTATTGGCGCTACATCGAAGAGTCGATGTCGATGGTAGTACATCGCGCTTACAATGATGTATTTCGCGAATACGGAACGGCTTACGAAGCAATAGCTATGGAAGACCGAGAGATGCCTTATAGAATGGCAGGCAAATCCGGCTCGGCTCAGGTGGTCGGCATCAGTCAGGAAATTTTACAGAGCGACGATATTCAAGTGTCTGACCCGAACAAGGATCATGCATTGTTCATTTCCTACGCGCCTGCAGAAAACCCAAAGATTAAGCCGCAGATTGCTATTGCTGTCTTCGTCGAGAACGGTGAGCACGGAAGTAGTGTGGCAGGGCCTATTGCGAAGCGTATAACAGACGCCTACCTTTTAGACATTCTACAAATCGATTTCGCTACGCTAGATTCTCCTGGCGACGAATTATTTGCACTGGCCGATGAGTAGCCAAGACTTCATACACCAATCCGGCGGCCTCGATTCTAAGTCCAGGAACAGTAAGTCTATCTGGCGAATGATTCATATCGATCCTCCTCTACTCGTTGGTATTAGCCTGCTCTGTGGCTTTGGCCTGTTCGTGCTATACAGTGCGAGTGGGGGTGATGTTCCTGTAGTGCGCAGACAGGCACTAACCATGGCCGTGGGCCTAGTTGTAATGTTTATCGTCGCGCAATTCAATGTGCACTTGTTTAGGCAATGGGCGCCGATAATGTATGCGGCCGGCCTCGGGTTGCTCGGATTGGTGTTGGTAGTTGGAGTGGAAGCAAATGGAGCGAAGAGTTGGCTAGATTTGCCCGGCCTGCCTAGCTTTCAACCTTCAGAGTTGATGAAATTTGTAGTGCCTATGTTGATGGCATGGTATCTCGCGAGTCGTCCACTTCCACCAAGATTTAAACACCTGTTTTGGTCTGCAGTAATGATACTGGTGCCGGCTGCGCTGATTATTATTCAGAACGATACCGGTACGGCTATCATGGTTACCATGTCGGGTATCTTCGTCGTATTGCTCGCGGGCATACGCTGGCGTATCGTAATTGCCGGATTTATTGCGCTACTGCTTGCGTCACCGGCGTGGTTTCTCTTCCTCGCTCAGGAACACCAGAAGAATAGAATACTCACGTTCTTCAACCCCTATCGAGACCCAACCGGTGCCGGCTACAATATTATTCAGTCCCAAATCGCCATTGGCTCTGGAGGCATCTATGGGAAAGGCTGGGGAGAGGGCGCTCAATCTCACCTCGACTTTATCCCAGAGAGTAATACCGATTTCATTCTTGCCGTACTGGCTGAGGAATTTGGCTTGCTTGGCGTGTTGTTTCTCATCTGCATGTACCTATTCGTGCTCGTGCGCGGTTGTTATATCGCCTATGCAGCGAATGACACGTTTAGTCGTCTCCTTGCTGGCAGCATAACTCTAACGTTCTTCTTCTACGTGTTCGTCAATATGGCTATGGTGTCGGGCCTATTACCCGTTATCGGTCTGCCACTGCCGCTTATGAGTCGCGGAGGTACCTCGGTCGTCACGCTTTTTATTGGATTTGGTTTACTCATGTCGATTCAAGCCCACGAGCATGGCCATTCTCTCTAAGCTATTGAATTAAAATGATTTAATATTTCTTTTATTATTTCAAAACGCGACTCGGTCGATATTTCTGCGCCAACCCTACGTTAAGATCCTTTGATGCCGTTAAAAGTATTGTCAGATTGGACGTTATTCTTCAGGTGCCCTTAGTTTTTCTGACCCTATGCTAGAGTCTTTTGGCACTAATGAATCGGGGAAGAAACTTTAAAAACCAAGTTTAGAGCTACGTTAATACGGAAATTTACATGAATATGATCATGAACAGCACCGTGCTGAGAATTTCGATAGTTTCACCGGTTTTGCTAGCTATGATGGCCTGTAGTTTAGCGCCAGCGCCAGAGCAAACTCCTGTGTCACCGAACGCCGGTCGCTACAGTATCTCGCAGGACCGAGCGCCGACTCGGATTGTCGATCTCTCCTCAATTCCAGAGGTTATACCCGAGCCATTAAATCGCACGGGTGCAGGAAATCGCAGCCCCTATACGGTGTTGGGTAACAGCTACGAAGTGATGCCAACCGAAGAGGGCTATAACGAACGTGGAGTGGCCTCTTGGTATGGCGAGAAATTTCATGGGCACAAGACCTCCAACGGCGAGGTGTTTGATATGTTTCTAGCATCGGCAGCGCATAAGTCTCTGCCCATACCTAGTTTCTTGCGCGTCACGAATTTGGATAACAATAGGAGTATTGTAGTCAGAGTTAATGACAGGGGCCCCTTCCATGGTGATCGCGTTATTGACTTATCTTATGCTGCTGCCGTAAAGCTCGGTTACGCGGACAGAGGCACTGCTCGCGTACAGCTGGAATCCATAGTAGCAACTGGAACCTCTCACGATCGTGGCGTAAGGGGCGCGAATTCTGCGGGAAGTGAGACATTGCGCATCAGTTCTTCCGACAGCAAATATTTACAGGTAGGCGCATTCTCGGATCTCAGCATCGCGCAGGAAGTCACTAGCAGGGTAAAAGAATTTACTAGCTTGCCGGTGTTTATTCGTACAGTGAATACTTCGAGCAACAAAATTTTACATCGAGTTAGAGTCGGCCCAATTTCTGATCCTGGTCAAATCCAACGAGTTAGCGAAAGTGTTGTTGCCGCTAACTTGGGAAGCCCGTACACTGTTACTGAATAGCGCAGCAGCACGCGCTATCACCTAGTAACAGCCACGACCAGTTTCATCAATTGATTCGTCATTTTACAACTCATTACACTCAAACGAGACGGATTTTTATGTCATTTTTTTCTATTTCATCACGCTCGATTTCTTCAGCCCCTAAACACTCTGCGCAGCGAAAGAGAGTGCTCTGCCTAATTATGGCGGCGGTCATGTGTGCGAGCAATTTTTCCTTTGCTGCGCCCGCTATTATTCCCAGGCCTCCGGAGATAGCTGGAACCAGCTATATTCTGATAGATGCAAAGACCGGGCACATACTCATTGAAGAGAATGCCGATGAAGCGCTGCCGCCGGCGAGTCTCACAAAAATAATGACCGCCTACGTTGCTATCGAAGAGATCCTCAATGGCAATCTAGCGCTTGCAGATGAAGTGCATATCAGCGAGAAAGCCTGGCGCATGGAAGGCTCCAAAATGTTCATCGGCGTAGACACGATGGTCGAAGTGGAAGACCTGCTTCGTGGCATCATTATTCAATCTGGAAACGATGCAAGCGTGGCAATCGCTGAGCATATTGCCGGAAGCGAAGAGGCCTTCGCAGACATGATGAATCAATACGCTGAAGTGCTTGGGCTATCGCAAAGTTTCTTCATGAACGTTAGTGGATTGGACACTGAGCTTTACTACAATACGATGTCGGCTCGTGACTTGGCCGTTCTTGCGCAGGCTACGATAAACAAGCATGCGCAGTTCTATCCCCTGTATGCCGAACGAGAATTTACCTATAACGGTATTCGTCAGTCGAATCGTAATACCCTGCTATTCCGCGACCGGAATGTCGATGGAATGAAAACAGGTTGGACCGATGCGGCGGGTTACTGCCTCGTTGCCTCAGCTGAGCGTGACGGCATGAGACTGATCTCTGTGGTGATGGGTACAGCTAGTGAAGAAGCCCGTGCTATAGAGACACAGAAATTACTGACTTACGGTTTTCGCTACTACGAGACACACAAACTGTATGACTCGAATCAGGTGTTGACTAACGTGCCGATTTTTTCCGGCGCGCAGAATTCTGTAAATCTGGGAATAGAAGATGAGGTTTATATAACTATTCCAAGAGGTCAGGCAGAGGCAATGACTGCCACAGTTGATGTTGATGAAGTAATTCGTGCGCCACTCAGCGATAGACAGATCATGGGTGAGGTTCGGGTAGTTCTGGATAATAATATTCTCTATCAGGGCAATGTGGTTTCCATGCAGGCGGTGGAGCAGGGTGGTTTTCTTAAACGTTTCGTCGACTGGATAACTCTTTTGTTCAGTAGTATGTTTTCGGGATAGTGTGATGTCGAAAGAGCTGGACCAAAATGCCAAAATCGATCCCCCCAAAATTGAATTTCCCTGCCTCTACCCGATCAAAATTATTGGCGTGGCTAGTACTGAATTTCAGGCCGAGGTTGTTACGGTCGTAGAAAGACATGCGGGGAAAATCTCTTCGGACTTAATCGAGTTGCAGGTAAGCAAGAAAAACACATATGTCTCGGTAAGAATTACCATAGCTGCAACCGGCATCGATCAATTGCAGAATCTATTTGATGAGCTGAAGACTCTCGAAAGCGTGAAGATGGTCTTATAAGGTGATACTCACCAGCTATAAGCATTTTAACGCAGAATCGAATGCAGATGAGGGCCAAACTCATCCACCGCTAATCGTCCGCAGATTGGGATTGCAGGAATATGGGCCAATCTGGAAATCCATGCGTTATTTGGTTGAGCAAGCCAGCGCGGCTCGTGACGACGAAATCTGGCTGCTGAGCCACAAACCAATCTTTACTCAAGGTCTGGCAGGTAAAGCGAAACACATTCTAAATCCAGCTGAAATTCCTGTCGTACAGATAGACCGTGGTGGTCAGGTTACCTATCATGGGCCCGGTCAATTAGTGGTATATTTGTTGCTGAATGTTGGTCGACGTAATATTAATGTTCGCGATCTGGTCGACCTTATCGAGCAGGCAATCATCAAGACTCTTGGGGAATTTGGCATATCGGCGAGCAATAAAGCCAAGGCTCCCGGTGTGTACGTGAATGGTGCTAAAATAGCCGCCTTGGGCTTGCGCATTCGCAAGGGCTGGAGCTATCACGGCATGAGCCTAAATGTGCAGATGGATTTAGAGCCTTTTTCGCGTATCAATCCATGTGGCTATGAGAACCTCGCCGTCACGCAGATCGCCGACCATGTGCCTGCCAGCGACACGCTCATGCAGATGGTGAGCAAGGTGCTCAATAACAAATTGCTGAGCGAGTTAGGTTATTGTGAATATTACGAATCCGACTGATTGAGATACTGATCTAATGGCTGAAAGAAAGCGCAGAAATACTTTAATAGAGGGAGAGAAGCTTCGAGGTGCGGATAAGGTTCGTCGCATTCCTGTGAAGGTCATTCCCACCACAGAGCTACTTACTAAACCCGCTTGGATTCGCGTAAAAATTCCCGCCTCGCCGAAGATCAACCACATTAAGCAAAAGCTAAGAGAACATAAGCTTGCATCAGTCTGTGAGGAGGCATCCTGTCCGAACCTAGGGGAATGTTTTAGCAACGGTACCGCCACATTTATGATTATGGGCGAAATCTGTACGCGCCGTTGCCCATTCTGCGATGTGGCTCACGGGAAACCAAATCCTCTGAATGGTGATGAGCCAACCGAGCTTGCTTCTGCCATCAGCGAAATGGGCTTAAGCTACGTGGTGATAACGTCCGTGGACCGCGATGATTTGAAAGATAGTGGGGCGCAACACTTTGCAACCTGCATAAGCGAAACGCGTAGATTGAATCCAGACATCCAAGTGGAAGTTTTGGTGCCAGACTTTCGCGGCAGGATGGATATTGCCCTGGATATTCTTAAGGACAGCCCGCCGGATGTGTTTAATCACAACCTGGAGACGGTGCCTAGACTGTATAAGAAAGCCCGACCCGGCGCCGACTATGTCTGGTCCCTAGAATTACTGAAGAGATACAAGGCGCTCAAGCCTGCAGTTACGACTAAATCGGGCCTAATGCTCGGGCTGGGCGAGACCCTAGATGAAGTAAAGCAGGTAATGGATGATCTGTTCGCACACAACATCGACATGGTGACTCTGGGGCAGTATCTACAACCATCGAAGGACCATCTCAAAGTAGAGCGCTACGTGCACCCTGATGAATTCGAAGAACTGCGTCTCTATGGCGAGAAGCTGGGATTTAAGCATGTCGCGAGTGGCCCCTTAGTTAGATCTTCTTATCACGCTGATAGGCAGGCCCAGGGCGAAAAAGTCTAAGGGTACCCAGCCCTAACACCCTTTCTGAATTGCGGTTAAAGTAGTCATGGATACCACACTAAGAAAAATTATCGTTTCCATTTCAGCGCTTCTTGTCGCTGTGGCGATGGTGATTTTTATCACTCAGAACCCCAGCCGAATTGGCAGCGAGCCACTGTTTATTCGAGCCGCGTTATTGTCGATAGCCATAGTGGCAGCGTTAATCGCAGCCTATCCTTTTAATCCACTTTTTTCTGGAAAGCCGGGGATATATGCGGCGATTTTTTGCATCCCTACGCTAATTCCCGTGCTCGCTTACTATTTTATTTTGCTGCCTAATCAGGCAGGGTCAGGCCTAACCGGGGAACAGATTAGCAACGAGCTTATTACCGATAGCTCTAGTAATGGAATTATCGAGGTGGGTTTCAGCTACCCGATCTATACGCCGTCATTGCGGGTGGGAAACCTCGAGCTGTTTACCAAGCAGGTTAATGTTTTCCTAAGAATGACAGATGGCGATGGCGAAGTTGTGTTATTTAGAGCCGTAAGAAAACGAATTCCTGGCTCAAGTCTCAGTGTCGAATCCACAGTACAGGGTATGTTGAGTGAATCTGCAGGCTATGAATTTATTCCGCTGGAGATTCCCCCTGCGAGCAGTGTTACCACGCGTGTCGCCTTTATCATGAGCAATGTTGAAAGTGGTTCTACTTTTACCGATGCGCTGGATAGAGCCTCGCAAGCGCAATTCGAATTGCGCGACCCAGAAAGCGGAAGTTTGTTATTAGATTTCCCGCTCACGAGAATTTAGCTGCAGCCACTTGAATCCCCGTTAACCATTTGCAAACTCTATATCATCTCAATAAGAATTCTAGTTACTCTAACATTCGTTTTTCGAGTGCTGCTCGATTGCAAAGAGGCAGGCATCCTGATTTTGGCGTCATCCTCGAGGTCTGATCGGATTGTCCTGCGTTTTTCTTTGGTCGCTGTAAAGAAAGCGCTGCCCCAAAGCACAGCGGTCACAGAAAACGTGATTCGCTGGGAGCATGCATCGGAAGAAGTGCAGCGCCAAGCGGCTATTGGTTAATCGCTAGAACTTGAATCCGTTTAGATCCAATAATTAGTATTAGGGGCAGAGCGATAGCCGCATTGACTACCAGCAGTGCTGTCACTATTGGATTTAAATCGAGCAATAACAAACAAGGTACAAGAAATACTAACCGCACTATCTCTAGGGTTAGTGCGAACTCCTTTCCCTCTAGCCAAGACCCAGCTACAAAGAATGAAAAGAACAGATAGATCACCGCCAAGATTACTAGAGGATAACTAAGCGATGCTGCGCCGAGAAGCAAGGCAAGGCTTAGAACGACAGTAAAGAGAAATTGGACACAGGTATAGGCCAAGCTGAAGGATGATATTGCTGGGTCGTATCGCTCAGTGAGATCGACAGTCTCGATGCCGAGTTTGCAATGGCTCTGCTGTGCCTCGGCACGCCAGCCTGGTGGTTTGAACAAGAGTTTTAGTTTATTTGCAATCCCCGGCATTGAAACGAAGTCCAAGGCGAGTCTCCAATACACGTGCACGTTGGCCCAGACTGGATTCCAGCTATTCAGCGGTTTGCGCAGACCGAAGAGGACAGGTTCTTCTGTAAGTTCTTCCTGAAAACTACCGAATATTCTATCCCACAGAATGAACACGCCTCCGTAGTTCCTATCTACATAGATTTTATTTCGAGCATGATGAACACGGTGATTCGAGGGGGTAACGAATAACCATTCGATCGGGCCGAGCTTAGGCACGTGCTCGGTATGAACCCAGAATTGATAGATCAAGTTCAGGCTTACCACCGTGAAAAGGATTTCTGCCGGAAAGCCTAGGAAAAAGAAGGGGAGGTAGAAAGCGAAGCCATAGAAATCTATGCTGGTCTGCCGAAGAGCAGTGCTCAGATTGTAATCCTCGCTCTGATGGTGTGCGACGTGAGAGCCCCAGAATAGAGCAACCTCGTGTCCGAAGCGATGTTTCCAGTAGTAGGCGAAATCGTAGAGTATGAAACAGCTAATCCAGACCCATAGTGCGTCATCCGCTAGCTGCACGAGTTGGTATCTAGCCACAACGATTTCATAGATCGAGCCGGAAAACCCTAGAATTACAAGGCTTTGCAAGCGGCTTAGGCTACCCATGGAGATGCTGTTGATGCTGTCATTGAGGCGGTAGGTATTGTTGCCACGGAGCAAGCCGTAGGCTAATTCGATAAAAATTAACAGGAAGAAAAACGGAATCGCAATCAGGATGAGGTCCATGAGTTGTAGTCTACCTCAGAACAAAGGCGGATATTAAATGGATAGCCACAAATCGAGCAAAACGCGGTATTATTCGCCGTCACATAGCTAGGTAAAGGTACTTTAGGGGATCGGTTGTTATGAAGAGAATCGTCTTGTTCTTCGCAGCGATAAGCATATTAATAAGCAGTTCCGCGCTATTCGCACAAGCCATTCAGCAGACGAAGGGTTCGTATCAAGATAAATTCCGTCAATTGGATGAAGTCTTGCCGACTCCAAACGTTTACAGGAACGCGTCCGGTCAACCGGGTCATCAGTATTGGCAGCAAGAAGTCGATTACGAAATAGACGTCGCTCTCGACGAAGAGTCGCAGCGAATTTCGGGCACTGAGACTATACGCTACCAGAACAATTCTCCCGATACGCTGGGTTATCTTTGGCTGCAGTTAGATCAGAACCGTTTCCGCAGTGATTCAATGGGAAATATGAGCTCTACCTTTAATGGTAGTAGCCCAGACTCCGATTCTCCTGCTCGCATCAGCTTAGGCCAGTTGCGCTCTCTTCAATATAACGAAGACTCTGACCTAGGCTACGAAATAAACTCAGTTCGCGACAGCTCGGGAAATGATCTTCCACATACAATAGTCGGTACGCTCATGCGCATCGATCTCGCGCGCTTGCTGAATTCTGGTCAGGATGTTGAATTTGAAATCGACTATGCCTATAACGTAGTCAATGGTGATGTGCTTCGACCTCGTGGTGGATACGAATATTTTCCTGACGATGAGAAAGAAGGCGGCAACTATCTGTTCGCGATTTCACAGTGGTTCCCTCGTCTTGTTGCCTACACCGACTACGAAGGTTGGACTAATAAAGAGTTTCTGGGATCAGGTGAGTTCACATTAGAGTTTGGCGACTACGAAGTTTCGCTTACTGTGCCTTCGGATCATATTGTTGCAGCAACCGGCGAGTTGCAGAACGCAAACGAGGTTCTAACAAGAGAGCAACGTGACCGTCTTCAAGAGGCTGAGACTGCGGATAGACCCGTCTACATCGTTACCCCGGAAGAGGCCCTCGAAAATGAGAGCGAAGGAGTAGATGACACTAAGACTTGGCGATTCGCAGCACAGAACGTACGTGATTTTGCGTGGGGCTCATCAAGGAAATTTATTTGGGACGCGAAAGGGCATCATCAAGAAGGCGCTGATCAGGAACTGGTTATGGCTATGTCCTATTATCCAAAGGAGGGTGGAACGCTCTGGTCGGATCTATCCACCGAAGTCGTTATTCATACCCTCGAAGTTTATAGTCGCTTCTCTTTTGATTATCCGTATCCGACGGCAATTTCCTTGAACGCTGGCTTTGTCGGCGGCATGGAATATCCAATGATTACCTTCAATGGCCCGCGCACGACGCTGCAGGACGATGGGTCTCGAACCTACTCGTTGGCTGAGAAGCGTTTCCTAATTGGTGTTGTCATTCACGAGGTAGGGCACTTCTACTTTCCAATGATCGTAAACTCGGATGAGCGCCAATGGACTTGGATGGATGAGGGTATCAATAGCTACCTAGAGTCCGTTGCAGGCCGCGAATGGGATGCGGAGATACCGTGGGGAGTAGAACCTAGGTATATCGTTGACTACATGGTTTCGCAGGCTCAGGTTCCGATCATGACTCAGTCCGATAGCGTGCTGCGTCTGGGTCCGAATGCCTATTCAAAGCCAGCGACGGCAATCAATATCTTGCGCGAGACCATTATGGGTCGCGAGCTTTTCGATTTCGCATTCAAAGAATATTCGCGCCAATGGGAATTCAAGCGTCCCACACCGGCAGACTTCTTCCGCACGATGGAAGAGGCATCTGGTATCGATCTGGATTGGTTCTGGCGCGGATGGTTCTACACTACCGATCACGTAGATATCTCTCTGAATAGAGTCTATGAGATGCGCATGGATACTGAGAATCCTGATATCGATTATACTCGTCAGCGCGAGACCGAGAAGTCAATGCCCCCTTCGCTGTATATTCAACGAAATCGCGAAGAAGGAAGGCAGACTTGGGTCGAGCGTAATACTGATGTCCGCGACTTCTACGATGACAATGATCAGTTTACTGTCACCAATAAGGAGCGTAATTCTTACAACAGCTTCCTAGAAGGTCTCGAAGACTGGGAACGCCAGGTTCTCGATAGGGCTGTCTCGGAAGATCTGAACTACTATATTCTCGAGCTTTCAAATGAGGGTGGCCTAGTCATGCCAATAATCCTGGAGATGGAATATGTTGATGGAAGCAAGGAAGAAATGCGTCTACCCGCCGAGATATGGCGCAAAAATGCGACGCAGATAAAGAAGCTAATCGTTAGTGATAACGAATTGCGTAGCGTAGCCATCGACCCAATGCAGGAAACAGCCGACGCGGATATAGAGAATAACTACTACCCACGGAGAATTATCCCCTCGCGCATCGAGAGTTTCAAATCCGAAGGCGGTGGCAGCTTGATCGGTCGAGATGTCATGCAAGATATCAAGACAGAGCTGAAGATCGATGAAGATGATGAGCAGAACAACTAGTCTAAGCACTTTTTTAGTAATGCGAGATAGGCCGCGAGTGGTCCTTCTCACGCTGTTAACGCTACTGTGTTGCCTTGGGCATAGCCTCAGTGCCGCCCATCAGCAAAAAACGGCGGTAACGCGCATTCTATTCAATGATAGCACCGGCAATATCGAAGTCATGCATCGCTTTTTCATTCACGATGCGGAGCATGCTGCAGGTGTTGTATTTGGTGGATCGCAGAACTTAATGGAATCGGTCGATTCGCGAAAACTTTTTAGCAACTATGTGATGAACCGATTTGCGGTTGCTGCTGAGAATTCGCAAGGACTGAGTGCGCAGCTGAATCTTGAGTACGTAGGCGAGGAAATCGATGGCCAATTTCTTTGGGTTTATCAGGAGACAGAGCGTCTTCAGGACATAAAGGCGCTGTCTATAGTGCATATTGCTTTAAGAGATGTATGGCCAGATCAGGCCAATCTGGTAAATGTGGAGAAGGATGGACTGATTTACTCCTTGTCCTTCGCTGATTCTGCTGAGTCACTTCGCGTAGAGTTCTGACAACTCGCTGAATCGCTCACTTTTGCTCTAGTTTCTCTCCCAGCCCCTCATAGTCCGCTATGGCAAGCCCTGCTGCCACGCTAGTGAATGGGTCATGCTCGATTACCTTGCCTGGGAATCGGGTTTCCAAGATGCGCTTCACGGCGGGTATGAGCGAAGAGCCGCCGGTTCGGATCACAAGGTCTACATCACTGCTTTTTAATTCTACGCGTTGTAATACGTCGGATATTGATTGACTGAACTTATCGAGCAAACCACCAATCATTAACTCAAACTGTTCCCGACTTAACTTGAATTCGATATCGAGCTCAGGTATGTCTAGCTTTGCTGAATGAGCATCAGAAAGCTCTGCCTTCAATTCCTTAATACATTGAAAAACCAAGTAGCTGTAGTTGCTCTTAATCATATCGTAGAGACGCTGAAATTTGATCGAGGCCTCGTCACCTACGCTAATTCTCTGCATAAGTGGCGTGGTGAATTTATTTTGATTGAGCATGTAGCTAATGGCCCAATTCAGTAATAGGTCTTCATATTCCTCAAATGGAAATAACGTCTCTATCTCTCGGTCTTCGCCTGCACGCTTCCAGCGCTCACCTTTGCCTAGAAGTGGGAACAATAGTTTCTTGAACATCACCTGGTCGATGTGATCTCCACCCAGGCCTATGCCGTGAGTAGCTATGACTTCGAAATCAGACTGTTCTCGGCGAATAAGGCATAGGTCGAGTGTGCCCCCACCAAAATCAACAGCCAGCAGAATCTGAGGTTGTGCAGATTGCTCCTGATTTTCATGAAGATAGCTCAAGGCAGCGGCGATTGGCTCTGGATAATAGGACTGCTTGACGAACTCAGCATAGCCATAGGCTTCAGACAACATATCGAGAGCGGCCCGGTTTCGGTTCTCAGCACTGCCCTCGAAATTTACTGGGTGCCCAATACAGGCGTGATCGGCATCTGCTGAGGTTGATACTTCGCTCGTTATTTGTAGCTCAATGCTTTTTCTTATTCTAAGCAGTAGGGGAGTGATAAGAGCGACGAGCCGAAATGCCCGGTCGAATACCATCAACCGAGGTGAGTCAGTGCTACCTAGCAATCTTTTTATGCCTCTAAAGAGCCTCCCTTGTTGGCCTCCATCTACGAAGGACTGTCCATATAAGGTTTGTGTATTACCTTCTTCGGGCAAGCCCTTGTCACCGATTTGACCTGTAGTGGTTCTGCTTTCGCCGAGGATCTCCGCGCTCAATTCGACGGTTCTTCCTGTGTTGCTCTCTATGTAGTGATTGATTGCGCTCTGACCAGTACTAATCTGGAAATCTTTATCGATATAGGTCGCTGAGGGCATGATTACTGAATGCCGCTCAAGTTGTACAAGATGGATTTTAGTGCCATCGAATATCGCCGCGGCACTATTGCTTGTGCCGTAGTCTATTCCGATGCCGATAGAGGCCTGTTGAATTGCTGGCGAGTCTCCGCTTTGTTCCTCTGAAGAATCTTGATTTGGCATGTCGAAACCGGGGAGTGAATTCTGATAATTTGGCACTGGCGGAGCGAACCCATTTTTACTGAACGATTAGACAAGAATTTTCAAGCTGGAGACTCTTGAAAGGTCGCATGTTATATCATATACGGGCTGTTAATCGCCAGTTAAAAATCTTCGTGCAGTGGTCCGAGGCCGCGGAAAATCTGGCCTGAAGCCATGTTGCGCAGCATCGTCAGGGGCCGGTCGTGAAGGGATCTGCCGCCTAGTAATGGGAGTTGAATCTTAAGGGAACTTAACCTATGCTGCCTCGTTCAGATAGGGTTAAGAAAGATCCATAATCGTCAGTGTTTCAGGAGTATCCATGACCGCAGTTAGTCGGCGCAGCCTAGGGTCGATAATCGCCAGCGCCTCAATCCGTATTGCCCTGGTTTCCATCCTTGCCTATGTCCCATCTACGCTTGCTGGGACCATTGTTCGCATCAGCACAGGCATTGGCGACTACTCGATTGAGTTATTGGATGATTCAGCTCCCGGCACAGTCCAGAATTTTCTAAATTACGTCAATCGCAATGCCTACAACGGCACCTACATCCATCGTGCCGTAGATAACTTCGTTGTGCAGGGTGGAGGTTTTCGCTTTCGTCTGTTTGAAGGACCCATTGACGTGCCGTCAGATCCGCCCATCCAGAATGAATTTGGAGCCTCGAATACGCGTGGCACTGTAGCAATGGCTAAGTTAGACGGAAACCCAGATAGCGCTACAAACCAATGGTTCGTTAATGTTGCCGATAATAGCGCGACGTTGGATACGAGCAATGGTGGCTTCACAGTCTTTGGAATTGTGCTAGGCGACGGGATGGCTACTGTTGATGAGATCGATGCCTTGCCAGTCGTCGCTCTTGGTGGGAAGGCGCCGAATGCGCCCCATATTACACCGGTCTACACTGACCCTCGGGACTTCCTCTATATCAATGCTGAGGTAACGCAGCGCTTTAGTTCAGCGCCGCATGTTTTCGAGTCCGGGACTGGCTTGCTAATCACCTCGGTGAGCATAGATTCAGGAGCTGATCTGATCAGCATGAATTTTAATGTAGTGGCTGCCTCGCCGAATGTGGTTATCCGCGCAAATGCGGAGAGCGCAATTCCACGCAGGGATAGCTTTGAAGGTATCGCCGAGTATTCCACTGTAAATGGCCGTCTGCGAATTCCATCGTTGGAGGTAAATTTAAACGGGTCTATTTCTGTGGCTACGAATGTTGTCTTTGTTCTCACCGATGCGGCAACTGCAAGCTTTACGCTGGAATCGTTCGATCAATAGATAATCTCAAGGGGCACCCAGTATAGTGGCAGCAGCACGCGGAGAATTTTCATCCAGATTTGGCTTTCTTATGGCCGCATCGGGTTCGGCAGTCGGTCTTGGCAATATTTGGGGCTTCCCTACAAACACTGCGAGCAATGGTGGCGCAGCGTTTCTTTTCGCTTACCTCGTTCTAGCCTTCGCTTTAGGCTATCCCGCGCTAATGGCAGAGCTCATAATTGGCCGACACACACGCTCTAACGCCGTTGCAGCACTGACATCTATATCACGCGGCAAGAAGAGCCAGTTCCTTGCGCTTGCTATTGGCTTCGTTGGCATAGTGACCGTGAGTTTGATTCTCAGCTTTTACGCTATTGTTAGCGGCTGGATGATGGCGTTCTTTTTAGATCCTCTCTCAAGACTGTTGGGTTTGACGAGCCTATCTGCGTGGCTGACAACGGATGCAGAAATTCGTAATGCAATTTTCGTCATTATCTTCATGGTATTGACTGTTCTTATCATTACTGCTGGCGTAAAGGATGGCATTGAAAAATGGGCATCAAGGCTAATGCCCTCGCTCATCGGTATTCTTTTATTACTAATTATGTACGTCTTTACGCTGCCGGGAGCGATGGATGGGCTGCGCGCCTATTTAGTGCCGGATTTTTCGCGCATCACAGATCCGCAATTGCTAGTCAGTGCTATGGGACAGGCTTTCTTCTCCCTCTCCCTCGGTGTCGGCACTATGTTGGTTTATGGCTCATATATCAGCAAAGATGAAAACCTGCCTGTCGTGGGTGGCCTCGTTGCTTTGTTAGATGTTGGAATTGCGGTGTTAGCCGGATTGCTAATATTGCCGGCTATGTATGTGGCTTTAGAGAGTGGCGTACAAATCTATGACGATGCCGGTGGACTAATTGCTGGTCCGGGTCTCATCGTTTCAGTGCTTCCCGCGTTGTTCAGTAATATGGGGCCTATAGGTTTGTTAGTTGCATTGGCATTCTTTGCATTAATGACAATTGCCTCACTTACTTCTTCTATATCGATGCTGGAGGTGCCGGTTGCTTATAGCGTTGAGAATCGAGGAATCCCTCGGCCCAAGGCGGCAATGATTGTTGGCGCTATCATCACCTCAATCTCCTTAGTTATCGTGTTCAATTTTGACCTCCTATTTGACATGGTTGTGAACTTCACCACCGAGCGAAGTCAGCCACTACTAAGTCTTTTTATCTGCATTTTTGTCGCTTGGATATGGCGCCGGAATGAGATACTCGACGAAATTCGCCAAGGTAGTCCAGAGGCGGAGCAGAGCATGTTCTGGAAAATTTGGCCCTTCTACGTCAAGTTTATTTGTCCTGTCGCTATCCTCGCTGTTTATTTTCAGTAGGCGTTCTTTTAGAACAGCCAGTATGCTAACGTGGCTTAAAAAGAGCCGTTAGCTCTATCGACCTAGGAGAATAGCTATGCTGAAAATTCCTACAAATTCGATCCAATCACCTCTCATCAATCAACCCAGCAGAAGACAATTCCTACGACAGCTTTCACTGCTACCTATGGGGCTGGGTATCGGTGTATTGCCTGTACTCTCCCATGCTGCAGATAACTCAGTTGCGAATAGCGTGAAGGCGTTAACCTTCGATGTATTCGGGACGGTTGTAGACTGGTACGGATCTATTATTCGAGAGGGCCAATTACTCGCTGCCAATAAGGGCTACGATGTCGATTGGGAAAAATTTGCAGTAAGTTGGCGGGCGGGTTATGGGCCCGCTATGAATAAAGTACGTAACGGTGAAATGCCGTGGACGAAGATCGACGATCTACACCGTATGATTCTTGATGACCTGGTCGAAGAATACAATTTGACAGGAATGAGTGAAGCAGAACTTGTTCATTTCAACGAGGCATGGCATCGGCTTTCTCCCTGGCCTGATACAGTATCGGGATTGAATAAATTGAAGAGCAAGTATGTGATCACGACGCTTTCCAATGGGAATGTCTCCTTGCTCACACACATGGCGAAGAATGGCGGGCTGCCGTGGGACGCGGTACTCTCAGCGGAGCTGTCTGGGCACTATAAGCCTGACCCAGAGGCCTATCTGAAGGCTGCTGATCTGCTTAGCTTGAAGCCAGAGCAAGTGATGATGGTTGCGGCTCATCCTGGAGACCTGCGAGCGGCAGCGCGCACGGGCCTTAAGACGGCCTACGTAATTCGTCCTTTAGAGCGTGGCCCAGGGCGGCCGGTAAACAGAAATCCAGATGGCGAATTTGATTATACGGCAGAAGACTTCAATGATTTGGCACGGCAGCTAGGGGCTTGATGTTGGCGGAAATTAAACTTGATGACTCTGTTAAGGTCGAAGTGGTAACGAAGTTACAAAAATATTTTCAAGACGAACTACAGCAAGAGATAGGGAGCTTCGATGCTGAGTTTCTGCTGGACTTCTTCTCTAAGGAAGTAGGCGTGTTCTATTACAATCAGGGACTGGCTGATGCTCTCAAAAGTTTTGAGAGCAAGATGGAAGACGTGGGTGAGTTGATCTATCAATTAGAGAAATAGGAGAGGTTTTCATGAAATCACTATCAACACTCCAGCTATGCTTTTTTCTGGTTTTGGGTCTAGTACTCTTAACATCATGTTCTGAATCGCAGGAGACCTCGCCTGCATTGGCCCAGGGAAATCAGAATGATCAATCTATGGCCGATGTAGGAGAAATTACAACCAATCCATTTTTTGAAAAAAGCCCTCTTTATCTCAATTACCCGCCTTTCGATCGTATAGAAAACAGTCACTATTTGCCTGCATTCGAACGGGGTATGGAGGAACAGCTTGCTCAGCTCAGCTTGATCGTCAATCAAGCAAGTGCACCTACATTTGAAAACACGATTATTCCATTGGAGTTGTCTGGGCAGCTACTGAGCCGAGTAGCCACGGTATTCTTCAGTATGTCCGGTGCGCACACCAATGAGGATATTCGTGAATTGGAGCAGGAATTGGCACCCCAATTAGCCGCGCATAATGACAAGATTTTGTTGAATCGGGCATTGTTTGACCGAATTAATGTATTGCAGGAACAGCGTGAAGAATTACAACTAGATGCTCAGTCCTTGCGACTATTGGAGCAATATCACGTGGATTACGTGAGAGCGGGTGCCGCACTTACTTCGCAGCAACAGGATAAGATGCGAGAGACAAATACAGAGATTGCCGTATTGCGGACGCAGTACCGGCAAAACATCCTAAGCGAGGTGAATGACTTAGCCATCGTGGTGGATTCGCGAGAAGAATTGACTGGCATGAGTGAGGTGTTAATCACGGCTGCTCAAAACGAGGCTGAATCTCGTGAACTATTAGGAAAATTTGTCATTCCTTTGTTAAACACCAGTGGGCAGCCTAGCCTTGCCAGTTTGCAGAACAGGACTCTTCGCGAGCGAATTCATACTACATCGCTTTCTAGAGGAAGCCGAGGAGGGGAGTTTGATAACAGGCAGATACTCTCCGACGTCCTGCGCTTGCGTGCTGAGCGTGCCCAGCTATTAGGTTACTCCAGCCATGCAGAGTACACGCTGGAAGATACCACTGCAGGTTTGGTCGAGGCGGTAAATCAGCGATTGGCGCAACTTGCGCCAGCGGCGGTAGCCAATGCAAGAGTTGAGGCGGCCGATCTGCAGAAGATGATCGAAGACGATGGCTTAGACTTTGAGCCTAAGGCTTGGGATTGGCCATTCTATTCAGAGAAATTGCGTGTTGCTCGCTATCAATTCGATGAGAGTCAGTTGCAACCTTATTTGGAGATAGATAATGTTTTACGGAGAGGCGTATTTTTCGCAGCCGAGAAGCTCTATGGAATTACATTCAGCGAGCGATTCGATCTGCCTGTCTATCAGGAAGATGTGCGGGTGTTCGAAGTCTTTGATAACGATGGCGAAACCCTCGCGCTATTTCTAATGGACCCGTATGCGAGATCCACTAAGCGAGGCGGTGCGTGGATGAACTCCTATGTATCCCAGAATGCTATGCTCGGCACAACACCGATAGTGGCGAATCACCTTAATATTACTCAGCCGCAAACCGGTGACGCAACACTTCTTACCTTCGATGAAGTGACAACAATGTTTCATGAGTTTGGTCATGCTTTACATGGGATGTTTTCCAGCGTCGAGTATCCCTATTTTTCTGGAACGAGCGTGCCTCGAGATTTTGTCGAGTATCCCTCGCAGGTAAATGAGATGTGGGCTACTTGGCCGGAGATATTGGAGAATTATGCTGTGCACTTCCAGACTGGTGAACAGATGCCCCTTGAATTGTTGGACAAGGTCTTGGCTACGCAAAAGTTTAACCAAGGGTTCGCGACTACCGAGTATCTCGCCGCGTCGATTCTGGATCAGGCACTGCATCAGCTATCACCTGAACAGATCCCTTCTGCAGACGAGATGGTCGATTTCGAAAACCAGGCATTGAAGCGCGCAGGTATAGCGCTGGATACGGTACCGCCACGTTATCGAAGCACGTATTTCTCTCATATTATGGGTGGCTATTCGGCAGGATACTATTCCTATATATGGAGTGAGGTTCTAGATGCTGACAGCGTCGAATGGTTTAAGGAGAACGGTGGTCTGCTTAGAGAGAACGGTGATCATTTTAGACAGACGCTGCTTTCGCGAGGAGGAAGCGAAGAGGCTATGTCTCTTTTTCGAACTTTTCGGGGAAGGGATGCCAATATCGCACCTCTATTAGAGCGAAGAGGCTTGAACTAATTCTTCAGGCAACTCGGTGCTTGCCGGCACTGGGTTTAACTCCACTCAGATGCAGTAATAGCAGGCTGAGCTCAACCCAGGGGTTCGCTTTGGAAAGCCCCTTGATGCTTTGATCGATCAGGCGACTATGGTCTAAGAGTTCCCAAACACTCTGGGTATCGAGTCGAGCTAATGCTGCAGCTACTGCCTGCTTGCGGTTGTACCAAACCCGCGCTGATTGAATGATAGTGTTGACACCTTGCCCTTCACGTTTCTTTTCTAGCATTGGCAGCAACGTTCTCAATTCTCGGCAGATTGCATTCAAAATAATGAGGGGAAAAATGCCTTCGTTCTTTAGGCCAGTCAGCATCTTTTGCGCCCGGCTTACCTCGCCGAGTAAGGCGGCGTCTATTAATTGATAGGCGTTGTAGCGAGAACTATCTGCGACCACTTGCATAACCGTTTTAGCATCCAGTCGTACAGTGTTTTTACCCGTAGCTGAAGCAAGAAGTTTTAGCTTCTCGATTTCTTGCATGGCAGCTAGTAAGTTCCCCTCAACCTTATCCACGAGTAAATGGACCGCCTCGTTGTCTGCCTGAATCCCTTCGCGCCGAAGCCTTTGCTCTAGCCAAGCAGAAAGCTCCTCTGTTTTGATTGGCCAAATCTGTACGAAAGCGCCATGCCTCTCGATTTCAGTGAACCACTTGGTTTTCAGTGTGGCTGCGTCTAATTTCGGTCCGCTTAACAAGATGAGGTAGTCGGGATTGAGTTCGCTAAGATAGTGTTGGATCGCCTTCTTGCCAGCGTCCTCCAATTTGGCGGTCGAAAGTCGTAGCTCTATGATTTTTTTCTCTGCAAACAAAGAAAGGTTTCCGGTCGACTGCAAAAACTGGCCCCAGTCGAAGCTCTTATCGACATTGAGGACTTCTCTTTCACTGTATCCGTTCTCTCTATACCGAGTTCGAATCAGGTCTGCAGCCTCTTGCATCAGCAAAGGCTCATCGCCGCTCAGCCAGTACAGAGGTAGGTTGTTGTTACTGAGGGTTCGGGAAAGTTGTTCTGGCTTTATTTTCATAGTAGCCAGGTATTCTAAATGGAGTTGATGGCAGCTAAGCGCCGCATCATCTGGTTGATCAGCTCTCGGCGCATTTCCGCAGAAATGATCTCCGCCTCTTCTTGATTGCCGCTGATATTCTCGACATCTTGAAAGTAGGTTCTCTCTACAAATAGCGTTTCAGGCTCTAACAGGGTCTGCTCATCTAATAATAGCGCCATGTCTACCGATAGGCGCAACTCGATCTGCGCAGCTCGCGCTCGGGGATTGATAGTTACCGGCCTGGAGACAAGCGATTCATTCGCAATTCCTAGCAGAGTTATATTTGAATCTGCCTCATCTAGATTTACGAGAGTGACATTCACGTCAGCACCATCGAGGCTGCGATGCAGTAGCCGAGCTAGCTCGCTATTGGGTTGCTCGCTATAAAATTGAAGTTCACTAAAGTTGACAGAGAGAACATCACTTCCACGCAGGCTAAATCCGCAGTTGCTGAGAGCTAGCAATAGCGTCGAAAGGACAAGTGTTCTGAGTACAAAGCCTTGGCTCATGAGTTTTCCTACATTCAGTTAGCGACGATATTGACCAAGCGGCCGGGGACAACGATGACTTTCCGGATAGTGCCACCCGCTATAAAACGTTTGACAGCCTCATTGTCTAGCGCCAATTTCTCTAGCTCTTCTTTGCTGACATCTTTCGCTACTTCCACCTTGTCGCGCAATTTCCCATTTACCTGCAGCACTACAGTGATTGAACTCTCGGTTAAGGCTGATTCATCTACTTGGGGCCAGGAAGCATTCATTACCGTTCCTTCATGGCCTAGGTGCTGCCATAGCGCATGGCAGAAATGCGGCACGATTGGGGACAGCATTAGGATTGCAGTCTCCAAAGATTCTTGTATGACCATTTTGTCATTCTCGCTATCGTAGGAATCAGTAAAACGGGTAACCGTGTTTAACAATTCCATAGTGGCTGCGATGGCGGTGTTGAACGTGTGTCGTCGACCGTAGTCGTCTGTGACTTTCTGTAAGGTCTGATGGGTTTTTCGGCGCAGCTTGATCTGTTCTTCGTTGAGTTTAAGGCTGGAAAAACCTTCCAGTGGTATTGGCTTATGATTCGCAACGATCTTCCAGAGTCTCTTTAGGAAGCGAAAGCTGCCTTCTACGCCGCTATCTGACCATTCGAGTGACTGATCGGGGGGCGATGCAAACATGGTGAACATGCGCACAGTGTCCGCTCCGTACTTCTCGATCAGTGGAAGTGGGTCGACCGTGTTGCCCTTTGACTTCGACATCTTGCTGCCGTCTTTTAGCACCATGCCTTGGGTCAGTAGATGCTTAAATGGTTCGTCGGAGTTCACCAGTCCTTCGTTACGCATAAGCTTATGAAAGAAGCGCGCGTACAGTAAATGCAAGATGGCGTGCTCGATACCGCCGATGTATTGATCAACCGGAAGCCAGTAGTCTGCGCGCTCGTCTAACATGCTTTTATCTTGATCGCGGCTGGCGTAGCGCGCGTAATACCAGGACGACTCCATGAACGTATCGAAGGTGTCAGTCTCTCGCTTCGCCTTCGACTTGCACTGAGGGCAATCAACATCTACGAAGTCTTTTAGTTTGCCTAAAGGTGAACCGCTAGCGTCTATCTCCACATCTACAGGCAGAATGACAGGCAAGTCGTCATCGGGTACCGCCACAGAGCCGCAATTCTCACAGTTGATTATGGGAATAGGAGCGCCCCAATAGCGCTGGCGGGATACGCCCCAGTCACGCAGGCGGAAGTTGATCTTCTTATGCCCTTGCTTACGTTCACTTAGGTGACTCTCTATAGCCGCGAACGCTGCCACGAAATCTAGGCCGTCAAAATTCCCTGAGTTTATAAGTGTTCCTTTCTCCGTGAAGGCCTCGGCTTCTAGATCACAGCTTTGCCCACTGTTGCTTGGCTGGATTACCTGTCGAATAGGAAGTTGATATTTCTTTGCGAATTCCCAATCGCGCTGATCGTGTGCGGGTACCGCCATTACAGCACCAGATCCATAGCTCATGAGCACAAAGTTAGCTAGAAAGATCGGCAGTTCTTCGCCACTAATAGGATGAATTGCCTTTAGGCCGGTATCTATTCCGGTCTTCACCATGGTGGCCATCTCTGCTTCGGCGACTTTGATATTGCCCTGTTGTTCGATGTATTGCGCTAACTCTGGATTTGATTCAGCAGCCTTGCTCGCTAGCGGATGCTGCACGGCGAGCGCCACATAGGTTACGCCCATCAGGGTATCTGGTCTTGTGGTGTAGACGCTTAGCTTCTTTAGCGATTCGTCGCTTTCCCTCGCAACCGTAAAATCTAGCTCGACGCCTTCTGAGCGGCCGATCCAATTCGCCTGCATGGTACGGACTTTCTCCGGCCATCCATCCATGTCCTCTAGCCCATCCAAAAGCTCTTGGGCGAAGTCGGTGATCTTGATGAACCATTGGGGAATTTCGCGACGCTCGACAACTGCGCCTGAGCGCCAGCCACGTCCGTCGAGTACTTGCTCGTTAGCCAGTACGGTCTGATCTACTGGATCCCAATTTACTTCCGATGATTTCTTGTATACCAGCCCTTTCTTGAAGAGGCGCGTGAAGAACCATTGTTCCCAACGGTAATAGTCAGGGTGGCAAGTAGCAATCTCTCGACTCCAGTCGTAGGCATAACCAAGCCGCTTTAGCTGTTCGCGCATGTAGTCGATGTTGCTATAAGTCCATTTGGCAGGTGGTACTTCATTTTGAATGGCTGCGTTCTCAGCAGGGAGTCCGAAGGCATCCCATCCCATTGGCTGTAGTACATTCTTACCGAGCATCCGCTGGTAGCGCGAGATTGCATCGCCGATGGAGTAATTTCGCACATGGCCCATGTGCAGATGCCCGCTTGGATACGGGAACATAGACAGGCAGTAAAACTTTTCTAGGGACGTGTCTTCGCTGACTTTAAAACTTTCGTGTTCTTGCCAATAGATTTGCGCCTCAGCTTCTACTGCCTGAGGAGGATACTGTGGGTCGATGCTGCTCATTTGATCTCTAACTATGTGAATTAACTGGATTTATTTAGGGCGTTGCGAGGTCTGCAAGCATACCGCAGACCGCTCTCAACAGGTAGAGGCGGGAGTAAAATACTTGTCCGAATTGCCTATTCCTGATCAGGCGTTTTAGTAGATTTGACCTTGATCAATTTTATCTGTCGACTGTCGGCATTCAAAACGGTTATCAAGAATTTGCCAATTGTAATCGTTTCACCGCGCTCAGGAATATGCCCAAATTGTTGCAGTACGAGCCCGCCAACGGTGATGAATTCTTGGTCGCTGAATGCGGTGGCGAAGTAGTCATTGAATTCATCGACCGGAGTTAATGCCTTGACGATGTAATTCTCTTCGTCGAATTTCTTGATATAGCTGTCATCGTCTACATCATACTCGTCTTCGATCTCACCTACGATTTGCTCTAGAACGTCCTCGATGGTAACTGCGCCGCAGACACTGCCATATTCATCTATGACGATTGCCATGTGTTGGCGCGTTTCGCGAAACTCTCTTAACAGTACATTCAGACGTTTGCTCTCGGGGACAAAGGTGGCGGGCCGAATGACATCTTTGATTTGAAACTTCTCTGCAGCGTTATTTAGCGCAAGTGGCAACAGGTCTTTGGCTAGAAGAATACCCAAGACACTGTCTACATTGTCGCCTATAACCGGAAACCGGGAATGGGAGGCCTTGGTGATGAGTTCGATTATCTCAACAGCGGCGAGGTCTGCTGGAACGGTGACCACCTGAGATCTGGGGATCATGATGTCACGCACCTGCATGCTGGAGACCTGCAGTGCGCCCTCTATTATGCTAAGTGCGTCAGCATCGAGCACTTGATCCTGTTCGGCATTCCGAACGAGTTCGAGAAGGCTTTTGGTGTCAGTAGGCTCGTCGGAGAACACTTGCGCTATTTTATCGATCCAGGACTTGGGTCTTGGATCGATGCTTGGTTCGTCGTCAGTCATTCTCTGCGTTCTCTTTCTCTGTTGAGCGAGTTTTCGATATCCACTGAATTTGTCGAAGACAGGGTTGGCTCTGCGTAATCACACTAACAAATAAGGGTTGGGGATTCCAAGTTTTTCCAGTGTATTAATTTCTAGCTTTTCCATCTCAGCAGCATTACTTTGTTGATCGTGTAGATACCCTAAGAGGTGGAAAAGGCCATGTATTGTGAGATGTGCCCAGTGTGCGGTTAACTCCTTGCCCTGATCAAGGGCTTCGTTCTCAACGACGGCAGCACAGATCACGATATCTCCCAAGGGATAGAACTCTACTTGCTCTGCCAGTTCGCTTGGGAACTCGGCTGGGAAGGACAAGACATTGGTTGGATTGTCCTTCCCTCGATAATCGTTATTTAGAGATTGAGAGCTTGCCGCATCTACGAAACTCAAGCTAATGCTGCAAGGCTTGCCCTGCTGGGCGATCTGTAAGCCGCAGTTGAGCCAGTCTTCGCATTGCTTTTGGGTAGGCACCCAGTTATCCGCACAGCTATTACTAATATTAACTGTCGCGTTCATTGGCCTGCAGGGAATCTTTGCTGTTCAGTGTGGATACAGAACTTCGATCGAACTCATCGTAAGCTTCTACAATCCTTTGCACGAGGCGATGGCGCACGACATCTGTTGCTTCGAAATAAGTGAAGCCGATTTCGTTGATGCCTGCTAGCACTTTGCTCACGTGTATCAAGCCGGAACGCGTTCCCTTAGGGAGATCTATTTGCGTAACATCGCCGGTTATTACCGCAGTGGAACCAAACCCAATGCGGGTTAGGAACATCTTCATCTGCGAGCAGGTGGTGTTTTGGCTCTCATCCAAAATGATGAATGAATTATTCAGTGTTCTGCCGCGCATATAGGCCAGCGGAGCGACCTCAATGACATTCTTCTCTATGAGCCTCGAGACCTTTTCGAATCCAAGCATTTCGTAGAGCGCATCGTAGAGAGGGCGCAGATACGGATCGATTTTTTGTGCCAAGTCTCCGGGTAGAAAACCTAATTTCTCTCCCGCTTCCACGGCAGGGCGAACCAGTAGCACGCGACTTACTTCTTCTTTGAGTAGCGCTTCGACTGCGCAGGCGACGGCGAGGTAAGTCTTTCCAGTGCCCGCCGGGCCGATGCCAAAGTTGATGTCATGCTGATGGATGCTATGCACGTAGTCGCACTGATGTTTCCCGCGCGGTTTTACCGAAGACTTTGGTGTCTTGATAAGCAACTGCTCGAACTCATTGCCGTTTTCGCCGGGCTGCGAGGGAAGTGTTTCCTGAAGAGCTAGATACACCAAATTTGGGCTCAACAAATCGCCTTGCGACGTTGTCTGATAAAGAGTCTCAAGTACATATCCGCCGTCAGCGGTGGCTAATTCACTGCCCGAGATTTGAAAAATATTGCCACGCTGCTGGATGCTAAGTGAAAGATGGCTCTCTATTTGTTGTATGTGTTCATTCAGGCGCCCGCATAGGTTGGATAGTCGCTGGGCGTTGTCTGGCAGTAGAGTCAAACTGAAGGTGTGAGTTGTCATGCAGTTGAAGCTTACCTCAAAGGAATAAGAGTGATGAATTCAGTATAGCAAGCAATTGCTCTATCACAAGATTCTAAATGGTGCCGAGCAGAGAGTTTGGTAGTGCATCGGTAATTGTGCAGTTAGTAAAATTGCCAATGAGCGAGGCATGGTCGCACTTGAAGTTTACTACTCTGTTATTTTCGGTCCGGCCTTGTAGGTCACCAGTATGCTTTTTAGAGTGACCGGTAACCAAGATTCGTTGCTCGCTGCCTACCATACCGGCACTGATCGCACTCGCCTGCTGAACGATCTGGGATTGCAAGGTCGCTAGGCGATGTTTCTTTTCCTGAGCAGGAACTAGGTCGACTAGATCAGCTGCAGGCGTTCCCGGTCTAGCGCTATAGATAAAACTGAACGAAGTATCGAAGCCTATTTCGATTATTAGCTTCATTGTGTCCTCGAAATCGGCGTTAGTCTCTCCGGGAAAACCCACGATAAAATCAGACGAGAGGCTGATGTTCGGTCGAATAGCGCGAATCCTCCTGATGATCGACTTATATTCGAGTGCTGTGTGTCCGCGTTTCATGGCAGCCAAGATTCGATCTGAGCCACTCTGTACGGGGAGGTGTAGATGATCTGCCAGTTCGGGAATCTGTCCGTAGACTTCGATCAGGGAGCTCGAGAATTCAATCGGGTGGGATGTAGTAAAGCGAATTCGGTCTATGCCTTCTATGCTGGAGATGTACTGAATTAAAGTGGCTAAGTCCACAATGCTGCCCTCGTGGCTCAAGCCGCGATAGGCATTTGCATTCTGACCGAGGAGATTGATTTCCCGAACGCCTTGCTCTGCTAGATGGACCGCCTCTGCTAGCACATCATCTAACGGCCGGCTGACTTCTTCTCCGCGCGTATAGGGAACAACGCAGAAGCTGCAATACTTGCTGCAGCCTTCCATGATCGTTAGAAATGCCTGGCATGAGGTGGCATCGGGCTGTGGCAGGTGGTCGAATTTCTCGATCTCAGGGAAGCTAACATCCACTACTGGTTTTCCATTACCGCTCGCATCCAGCATCGCGGGTAGCTTGTGCAGGGTCTGTGGACCAAAGACAACATCGACATAAGGTGCCCGTTTACCGATGGCAGCTCCTTCCTGGCTTGCTACGCAGCCACCGACGGCTATTTTCAGATGAGGTTTCGCTTCCTTCAGCCTGCGCCATCGACCCAGTTGATGGAAAACCTTCTCTTGTGCCTTTTCGCGGATGGAGCAGGTGTTAAGCAGCAGTAAATCGGCATCTGCGGGATCATCAACGAGTTCCGCTCCCTGTGTTTCCTTTAAGAGGTCCAGCATACGATTCGAGTCATATTCGTTCATCTGGCAGCCGTGAGTCTTAATGAAGACCTTCTTGGTCTGAATTGTGGGGCTGTCCGTTATTTCCGGCTGAATTTCACTCTGTTCAGGTTTCACAGTATTTCCGTGCAGTGGGCTATTTTCAAATGGGGGCGAATTATAACAGCAAAAATCAGCAGTACTTAACTACGAATTAACGCATAATGACTTGAAATTTGGGCTTCTAGCCTGATATTAGGTCTACTTGCTCAAACATGCCCCTATGCAAACACTGTGGGCGCTTGAAGATGGTGCCTCAGGTTCCGTTGGCCGCCGCAGTATACAGACAGTATAAGAGATTGAACTACATGGGAAATTCCTCGGAAATATACAAGATAACCTTCCTTAACAAGGGCAAGGTCTACGAAGTATTCGTAAAACAGGTCTATCAGAGTGATCTGTACGGATTTGTCGAGATTGAAGACTATGTTTTCGATGAGCGTTCGCAGGTTGTTGTGGACCCATCTGAAGAGAAGCTGAAGGCTGAGTTCAATGGCGTGAAGAGAAGCTTCATTCCCATTCAGGCAATCATTCGAATCGATGAGGTCGAGAAGAGTGGTGTTAGTAAGATATCCAGCGGCGATAATGTGTCCCCGTTCCCCGTATCCATCGTGGGCAGTAAGGTAGATCGAAAAGATTCTTGAAACTAACTCGTCGACTTGCGCAGCCCTCTCCCATCTACTCAGACAGTAGTATCTGAGTAGATGGAATCCTCTAGCCACCCCTATGCTGAGTTATCTCCAGTTGCCGTCTTGGAAGCTGTTGAGAGCCTTGGCTTTGAGACCGATGCGCGTATGTTTCCGCTTAACAGCTATGAGAACCGTGTCTATCAGGTCGGGCTCGTTGGCAAGCCTTCAATAATCGTCAAGTTTTATCGCCCCGAGCGATGGACGACACAGCAGATACTCGAAGAGCACAGTTATACTCAGGAGCTGGTCGATCTAGAAATCCCAGTCGTGCCTCCGATTGACTTCAGCCACGGCGGAACGCTTCAAGTATTCAATAATTTTCGCTTCTCGGTATTCGAGCAATTTTTAGGACGTCCACCCGAGTTAGATAATTTAGACAATCTGTTAGTTATGGGGCGCTTTGTCGGTCGCATCCATGCGGTCGGCGCGCTGCATGAATTTAAGCATCGGATAGAACTTACTGCGCAGCGCTTCTCAGTGCAAAGTAGACAGTTTCTTCTAGAGAATGATTTTCTTTCCCGCGATATGCGCCCGGCCTACGAAACTCTCTCTCAAGATCTGGTCGATAAGATTCAGGAGCGCTTCGCAGCGCACGGTGAAGTGCAAAAACTACGCATTCATGGAGACTGTCATCCGGGAAACGTTTTGTGGAAAGACGAGACTCCCAACTTTGTTGATTTCGATGACACCATGACCGGGCCTGCGATCCAGGATCTATGGATGATGTTGTCCGGCGATCGTAATCAACGACAGGCGCAATTGTTAGAGCTGGTAGAAGGCTATAACGAGTTTCATAATTTCAGGGCGTCGGAATTGGAGTTAGTGGAAGCTATGCGCACGATGCGGTTGATGAACTACGCCGCCTGGTTAGCGCGTCGTTGGGAGGACCCCGCATTTCCGAAGAGCTTTCCCTGGTTTAATACCGAACGCTATTGGGCGGAGCACATAACGGAGCTGCGTGAGCAACTTTTCCTGCTAGATGAGCCAGCCTTGCGCCTCGTCTAATTCTTAGAATTTAGACCAGCACTTCCAATCTTTTCCTCACTATCCATGTAGACGCACGCAAGCCCCGAGTCCTCCAGCCAGGCTTTTGCCTCAGACTCGTCCTTGAGCATTGCTATCGTTGCTGCCGAGCCAGCGACGCTACATAAATTTGCAGCAATACTTACGGCACGTAAGCCATTAGAAGGCCAGCCCGTCATTGGGTTTAGAATGTGACTGTAACGTTTCCCTTCATGCATGAAAAAGCGCTCATAATCCCCGCTGCTGGCGAGGCCACCATCATTGAGCTCGATCTTGGCCATGACGCCACTTTCAGATACCGGGCTAGAGATACCTACAGCCCAGGGTTTATTGCCAGGCTGCGATCCGATGACACTGAAATCGCCGCCTAAGTTCACCAGGCCATGTTCGACGCCTAAGCTGCGCGCCAGGCGAGCGACGGAATCGGCTGCATACTCTTTAACGATGCCTCCGAAGTCTATCTGCATATCTCGTGGTAGGTGAATGTGGGAATCTTTGCAGGATAATTTGTTAAGACCAACATGAGCACGCGCTACGTCTATCTGCGCCTGACTCGGAACGAGCGCCTTCTTGAAATCCCAAATTTTATTTAGCGCGCCAGCCGTAATATCAAACAAGCCATCGCTCTGTTCAAAGCAGTTGAGGGCATGGTCAAACAGTGATTGAGTTTCGTCATCGATAGCTAAACCAAGTTTATTTCCCGCAGAGGAATTTATCTCGGTCAGAAAACTATCTTCACGAAAGCGTGAGTATTTTTTCTCCAAGCGCGCAACTTCTTCGGCAAGTTGATTGACGACATTCTTAACACGGATGCGCGATTCATCGAATAGTTGAATCTCGCAAAAACTTCCCATGGCCTTGAATGAGAAGTGCTTTGGCGTCGGATTCATAGTCGAATTTGAGATAGGTAGATGAGTCAGATAGAAATGTATGACGGATTATGCAGAAATCGCCTAAAACCGAAAATCGATGCCCAGTGATATGCGGTTGTATTTGACTAGTGCTGTGCTTGGCAGTGAAACATCGTAGGCGGAATACTTGTCATTTGCTAAATAGCGTTCGGCAGTTAATGTGATCTTCCAAGAATTCATGTCTGCAATTACGGAAAAGCCTCCGCTAACAGCGCCGAAGGCTGAGAGGCGGTAGTCGCTAGATTGATACTCGCTAATGGGGTTAAGGAAGTCATCGACGTTGGTAAAAAATTCTGCCGCAGATTGATTGTAGTAACGCAGCGTAGGAACTATCTGGAACGTGCGCCCGAGATTTTGGTGCCAAGATAAGTCGCTCGTGTGAGAGCTGATACCAAAATCGTCGTGGTAGTAACGGTAGTTAACATGCAGCGCGGCATTCGCGGAAACGAAGAATCTTCTGTAGGAATTGCTCCATGCTATCTGCGTTTTGTCATCCGGTCTGAAGTCTCTAAGCTTGTACGGGTCGCTTAGAAACCCCGATTGTTCTGTAAAGCTTAACGCTGATTGAAAGCTGGATACTTGATTAATAATTTGACTGACGGAAACGAAAAGTGAAGAGCTCTGCTTGTCATCCTCTTCGACACGATTGAAGAGCGCGGCATCGGTTGGAAACACCTTATCCGATGAATAGCTGAGGCCTGCCGAGACTGTGGTGAGGTCGTTGTTGTAGTGCTTTTCTGTGTTGAAGCCGAAATAAATGGCGCGATAGTCATCTTCTTCGGAGTAGCCAATGTTTCCGCCAAAGCTACCGTTCTCTAAATAGTAGCGACTCCCGATGCTGAGCTCCGTGCGTCGGTCGCTGATGCCGCTCGCGCCGCTTAAATTTACTATGGGCTCGCCATCTAGAGAGCGACTCGTGTACCAGGGTGATGCACCGCTGAGCGATTCGTAGTTCGCGTCGACATGCAAAGACATATTACGACCGAGAGGAGAGACCAATTGAAACTGATGAACGTCGATGTCGTAGCGTTCTAGGTCTCCGAACGGCGTCTCTGAGCGAGAGAGGTCGTCCTCCTGATAGTTCGATAATTTATAAGAGATCGTGCTCTGCGTAGGCGGTGCATCTGCTAGAGCTATGCCAGGCAGTGCTAGAGCGGTAGTAGAAAGAGCTATAATGTTGCGAGAGGCGCTGTCCTTCATATTATGTCCGGCTGCTAGTTACAGCCGCAGCCGCCACCTGCCGCGTTGTTGCCTCCGGAGGAGGCTTCTTTGCTAAAGAAGATGTGATCATTGAGGGAGCTTTCCAATGCGTCGGGAGCCCATGCCATTTCCTCTCTAGCGAGATAGCCGCGCTCCCAAGCCCGCACGTCGGCGCAAGAGATCAGCATAAGGCTGCAAATCGACATAAGTAGGGTGGTTCGGAACTGTCGCATTGGAGCTGCCTCCTCATTAAGCCTTCAGACAACTAGAGCTAGCTAGTCTAGTTGTCGCCTAGAGAATCTTGTATAGCTTCTTCAATCATTTCTATGTCGCCGGATCTAAAACCCATGTGCACAAGCGTAACCGTGCCATCAGGATCAATCAGGTAAGACGTTGGCATTCCGATAACTTCGAACAGCTCGGCGGCTTCGCCATCGGGGTCTGCTGGTATCAAGAAATCCAGAGGCGTATCGAGTAAGAAGTCCAAGCCGTCTTCGATTGGATTGTCTACGTTGATAGCGACAATCTCCAAGCCTTGATCTTTGTATTTGTGATAGATGTCATTATAAAGGGGTAGCGAGCTAAGGCAGGGCGCGCACCAGGAGGCCCAGAAGTCTACATAGACGGTCTTCCCCTCGAGGCTCGCTGTGCTTATGGCTGGATGGTCGGCATAGATAGAGGGTAGGTCGAAAATGGGTGCTTGATCGCCTTCCTCCACGCCCCAGGCAGATGTGCTAACTGCAGTAAGCGTCAACAGGGCTAGCATTTGTGATTTCTGCTTGATGTTCATGTCGTTTTCTTCCGATATCCTTTGAGCTAGTGAGTTGTATGGGTCTTTAGTTCTTGGGCCCAAGGGTCTTGGGTAGGTAATTCTGCCAGAATCTCATTGTTTGCGATAGCTACGGCACAGATAAACTCATATACATCACACTTTATTACAGCCGAAGTGGTTTAGCTCTATAGTCTATAACGTGTTAGCGCTTAATCGTATACGGGAATAGCGAGCAGCTAGATCAGTTGTAGGTGTGGTTGCGCCAGATCACGCAGTAGATTTTGCCAGCGTTGTTTCTGCTCCTTCAGCCGATATTGAACTTCCTTATAGCTATGCTTCAGCTGAAGTTGATCAAGAGAATTGAGGCTTTGCTGCAATTGTTTGCCTTTAGCCTCGTACCAGGCCTGTCTGTGTTCGCTCCAAAGTTCCAGAGTCTGTAGGAGTTGCTCGTATTCAGTTTCCAGCCGAAGCCGCCAGTTCTCCGGAATATCGAAACGCTCACATTTCTCAGTCGCTTTCAGGTATTGAAGCTCGAGGCGGGCTTTCTCGATCTGTGCAGGATTGCAACGTTTAAGATCGCGAGTTAAACCGGCGAAAGATAGAAGACTTATCATCCACTTCGTTGGGTCGAAGTGCCACCAGCGAATACCGTTTCTATAGTCCCACTGAAAAGTGTGATGATAATTATGATAGCCCTCACCATAGGTAATAAATGCCAAGATTGGATTGTCTTTAGCTGAGCTATTCTCGCTGTAGGGTTGTTGACCCCACATATGTGCTATGGAGTTTATTAGATAAGTAATATGCTGGCTCAAGACTAAACGAAGCAGGCCACCTAGTAATAAGCCTGCGATAATATCTCCGTGAATAAATCCTAGAAATGCAGGTAGGCCAATATTCATTACCAAGAGAAGGGTTAAGTAGTATTTCTTTTGCCAAACTATAACGGGGTCTTTCATTAAATCTTTAACATTCGAATAGTCCTCTGCGCCACTTTTGTAGTCACGCAGGATCCATCCGATATGAGAAAACCAAAATCCACGATCGGCTGAATAAGGATCCTTATCGTTGTTGTCTACGAATTGATGATGGCGGCGATGCCCCGATGCCCAAGTTAAGATGTCGTTCTGCAGTGCGCAGGCCCCTCCGAGGGCAAATATGATCCGAATCAAAGGGTGTGCCTTATAGGCCTTATGTGACCACAGGCGGTGATACCCGGCAGTTATGGACATGCCACAAAAACCCATCAGGAGTACGAATACCATCCACTCATAGAGATCGTAGCCGTAAAAATAGCCGTACGCAGGCACCAGTATCAGGGCAAATGCTGGAGTTAGGCTGAACAGCAGCATGTTCGTCCAGTTGACGGGGGCTTTTTCCATTGTTTTTGTTCCTGCTAGAGTCGCTTAGGTGCATCACTGTGTGCAGGAGTATGGTAAAACATGTCGCTTTGATATTCCTGTAATGAATTACTTGTAGAAATCCAATTCTTAGGCCGCAGTAATATAAGAGATAGTATTAACGACATAATGCAGAAGTGTCACCGATAACTCAATCGCTGATGAAGTGAATTAACAAAATGGGAGCGAGTGAGAGAAATGGAAGAAAAACTAATAGAGCTGGAAACTAAATTTAGCTATCAGGAGGATCTGCTGTCAGAACTTAACGCAATAGTGGCTAGGCAGCAGCGTCAGCTAGATGAGTTGATAACCCAGATGTCTGGAATAAAAGAGCAATTGCAAGATGCTGCCGGAAGAGGGCCAGCTGAGGGGCAAGAGGAACAGGATGAGAAGCCTCCTCACTATTGAGGAGATTTAGGTGACTGGGTTAACCGGCTACGGCCACATCATCTGCTTGTAATCCCTTATCTCCTTCGCTGACTTCAAACTCAACTCGCTGGCCATCATGCAAGACGCGGTGTCCTTCTCCTCGTATCGAGCGAAAGTGAACGAATACATCATCGCCGCTATCGCGAGTAATGAAGCCAAAGCCTTTATTGGCATTGAACCATTTTACGCTGCCTGCTTCCCTAGCTGAATGATCGTCGTCGGCATAGAGATCGTCACCCGTTCGAGCTGAGTTCAGTTGAACGCAGAAGCTGCTGACTAAGACTATGATGAATAAGGTAAGTGCGATTATTGGGAAATTGGAGAGGGTTAGTGAGAATTCCTGCGTGCTGAGAAAATACAGCGGAATGCAGGCTAATGCTGTGATGGCGAATGAAATAAATAATGGCTTCTTGAACATGTTCATACTCTTATTAGTTTTATAGTTGCTGCTTTCAAGGTTGCTGCTGCTAGTTGCAGAGAAGTTAGCTGTCAGTGATTGAATATACCGTGATGTACATAGTAGGCCATGTTCTCTCCAGCCAGTAAAGTACACTACTGTTGGGACAAATAAAATAGTCTACACGTATCTTGAATCATCCTAGAGATCTCGTATTCTCTTCAGCTTCAATTCAGGTTGTTCTTGCTAGAATACTAGCCCAGCTACTACGGCACACAATGTCATCACGAATAGAAACCACTTGATGCTTTCGGCAGAGGCGCGAACAGCAACTTTCACTGCAAGGTGTGCGCCTAGCATTGATCCGGCAGCTAGAATCAGGCCGGGTATCCACGAAACTTGATCGAAAGCGATGAAGACAATTAGAGCGACGCTTGTAAATGCTAGGGCGCAGGCTGTCTTGAGCGCATTAGCCCGCAATAGGTCATAGCGCAATCCGCCCGCTAAAGCGGCCAATAGAATGAAGCCCACCCCAGCTTGCACAAAACCGCCATAAACCCCAGCTGCGAGTAGACCCCACCAGCCGCTGCGACTGTCGCTAGGGCTCAGATTTTTACTGCCTGGTAGTGGCGCTATTACCCCAGGCCTGATCAATATAACCAAAGCCATTAGCAATATCGTGCCGAGTAGTATCGGTTTGAGGTATAGATTGGGCATTAATGCCGCTGCTATTGCTCCGCAGAGGCCCCCTAACATGGAAGGGATCAGTATCGGCACCAATGCGGGTCGGTCCAGCGTTTCGTGCTTATCGTAGCCTGCCAGGCCCACAACACATTGCAGCGCGACGGCAACACGGTTGGTACCATTGGCGATGTCCGCAGGCAAGCCTAAGATCATCAGTACTGGAAGCGTGAGGTTGGAGCCACCACCGGCCACAGTATTGATGCCGCCCGCCAAAAAGCCGGTGATGCCAAGCAAAAGCACTGAACCGAGTGTGATTTCCAAGAGGTTTTCCTATTTCAAAGCAAGGCTGGAGGCCGCAGGATGTAGAATGAGGTCACGAATAATATTGCGCCGAGAGTCCCCGTTTGTACGAACTGATTCGCTGAACTGTCTGCGGAGAGCGTAAGGCACAACTCGCTGTAGATCAACGAAAGAGCAGCCGCGGCAGTAAGGAACATACTTATCCTGCCGCGAATCAGAATGCTGACTGAATTAGCAGTCATAATTAGCAGCAATCCTAGCTCATTTATCATGCCTCCACTACTGTAGGTGAGAAGGGTAATGGTAAGAATATCAGTTTTATTAAACTGCCAGTAAGAATATACGAGCTCTTAAGAACGCGCGTGCCAATGGGTATGAAGAAGGAAGCGGCTACACCGAAAAGTGCGTAGGCAGTACAAGCTTGAATAAAAAGAGTCGGGCTCGGGCCAAGAGAGGAAACCAGCAATACCAGTGGCAGGACAATGCGATAGATATTGTAAACGACTGATACGTTGTGTATCTGGCCTAGATATTGTGCGGTTCTTTCGTCCATAGTTTCCGTTATAATTGTAACGTTGGCGGGCATTATAACAATAAGATAATCACTAAAACTTATTGGTCGCAGTTTTAATCGATTGTCTGAGTGTGGATTTTAGGATAACAGCGAAGAGATAGATATGGGGCAGAAAATTAACGTCGTAATGGCGCAACTCAATTTCTTAGTCGGAGATATTGACTTCAATACCTCTCTGATTATTGCGAAGGCGAAAGAGGTGGTTCAGGAAAATTCGCCAGATATTATTGCGTACTCCGAGCTAGCGCTAACCGGTTACCCTCCCGAGGACCTTCTTTTTCGCCCGAGTCTATCCGTGCGTATAGAGAAAGCCCTACAACGAATTCGCGATGAAAATTTAGCTGCCCATCTTGTAATCGGTTATCCAGAAAAAGTTGGTGACAAGCTATTCAACTCCCTAACGATTATCAAACATGGGAAGCAGGTTGCGAACTATCGCAAACAGCATCTCCCAAATTATCAGGTATTCGATGAGCAGAGGTATTTTGATAGTGGCACTGATGCCTGCCTGCTCGAAATAGCTGGTCAAAAAATTGCCTTTACGATCTGCGAAGATATGTGGGAGCCCGGGCCCGTCATGCAAGCTCGATCCGCAGGCGCGCAATTGATGATCAACATCAATGCGTCTCCCTATCACATAAACAAATTGAGCGAGCGACAGACGTTACTGCGTAAAAGAAGCGTTGAGGGTGGGTTCCCGATAATCTATGTGAACATGGTAGGAGGGCAGGACGAGTTAGTATTCGATGGCGGTTCGATGGCCGTTACCGCAACCGGAGAATGTCACGCTCTAGCGCCGAGCTTTATGGAGGCTTTGGTACCTGTCCTTGTCCAAGCAGGCGAGAGCCCTGGTAGTCCCTGCGAAATTCCCCCGCAGCAGATAGCGGCCCCACTGTCCTTGGAAGCGCAGGTGTATCAAAGTCTAGTGCTAGGTGTACGAGACTACGCGAGCAAGAATAAATTTACGGGAGTTGTCTTAGGGTTGTCTGGTGGAATCGATTCTGCACTTACTCTTGCTATTGCTGTGGATGCGCTCGGTAGCGATCGTGTTCAGGCAGTGATGATGCCATTTACCTACACCTCCGAGTTGAGCCTCGATGCTGCTGCACAGCAGGCTAATAAGCTAGGTGTCGATTATCAAAAGATACCTATTGAGGGGATCTATTCGGCTTTTATGCAGTCCCTTGAGGAGCAGTTCGCGAATACCGAGACAGACGTAAGCGAGCAGAACCTGCAAGCAAGATGCAGAGGTGTTCTCTTGATGGCTATCTCGAATAAGAAGGGCCTGTTGGTTCTCACCACTGGCAACAAGAGTGAAATAGCAGTCGGTTATTCGACACTGTATGGCGACATGGCAGGCGGGTTCGATGCGCTAAAAGATGTGTCTAAGACTTTGGTCTATAGCTTGGCTCGCTATCGTAATACGCAATACTCAGCTGTAGCAGAAGAGGTCATCCCGCAAAAAGTTATAGATCGCCCTCCCTCGGCTGAACTTGCTCCAGATCAAGTTGATCAAGACAGTCTGCCTCCCTATGACGTGTTGGATAGCATCTTGGAGCTGTATGTGGAGAATGATCATAGTGCCACCTCTATCACTGAGCAAGGATTCGATGAGCAAGTAGTGCGGCGTGTGCTGCGGCTTGTAGATTTAAATGAGTACAAACGACGGCAGAGCCCTATAGGGGTTCGACTAACGCAACGCGGATTTGGTCGCGACCGTCGTTACCCGATCACGAATGCCTGGCCTATTGGTGAATAATTTCGGCCTATCTCTGTAGGCATTAGTGCTACCTAGGTAGAGGGGACGGTGGTCTAGTCGCGCTGGGGCGTTGCGGTGTTTGCGGGCGTACCTGCAGAGTTTGATTCCTGTTCTGCCGTAACATATCTTGATTCCGGCGAATCACATCGCGAATGCGCTGTTGGTGCTGCGCGCTGCGCTGATTGGGTCGGCTGTTCGATTGCCGCAGCAGCCGCTGCTCAAATTGTTCTCTTAGTCGGCTGCGTTGAGCCCGGGACATATTCTGGTAGCGTCGATGTATTTTCCTCAAGCGCCGCTGATCAAGTCTGCTAAGACCGTTGAAGCGCTGAAATCGTTGATTGATTACTCGTTGTTCCTGCTGCGATAGACTCTGAAACCGCTGCTGCTGATCTCTGCTTGCGAATAATTGGTCTTAACGCTTCCCTCGCCGCATTCCATGGCTGTTGCCGCCTGTCTCACGTTTAGTCCCTCCCATGCGCGCAACAGGAAAGCCTGTTGTTGACGCGCCGGGAGCCCCTCTAGAGCGATCTGTAGTTTGCCCATACCCTCAATTGGTGACAAATTCTTCAGCAGATGAGTGGCTGCAGGGGCCGGAGCGATTTGAATCGGGTCTTCTCCCTCTGTATTGCTTAACCAGCTTCTATGCCTGTTTCTGACCGTGTTGCGGCGATACCAATCATTGATACGGCTGTTTAGGATACGGAAGAAAAGAAGTGTCCATTCCTGTTCGCTATGATCTGAATACTTTTCTACAGGCTTGAACATTGCGTACTGCACTATATCGGCTAATCAATACTCAATATGACTCTTTCTCAGTAATACAAACGCAGGAGCGCAAGAACGGTTTACACGAGAAAGGCAGAAAGTAGGAGATTTTTATAGATGTACGCCCTCCGCCATGGGTCTGGCAGAGGCAGTCGTGCTCTGGAATTTAGTCGAAGATGCCGAAAGTCAGGATGCTAAACCAGGAACGACGCTCCGGTGCAGGGCGCGTCTGTGTCTCGATAATCTGCTGGCTACCAGAACTCAGAGGTCTAGTAGTGGGGGCTAGCGGGGGTTCGACGCGGTTGTCGCCGATTAAGCCAAATGAGACCGTATAGAGCAGAGAGGGGTTAGTAATCTCTGTGCGGATGATGAATTCACCGTCATTGTCGATAGAGGCATGGTCCGGATAGTTTTCTCTTAGTAACGTGAGCGACGTGTCGGCAAGATCGTTTAGGCCTAGCCTTAGATAGCACTCCACCATGATAGCCACACCATCGGCTACAGCCGGGGTGCCTTGAAAATTCTCGACAACATACTGGCCGCGCCTTTGCGCTGCCACATAGGCGCGGCGATCAAGGTAGTAGTTGGCTACATGAATTTCATAGGCGGCGAGATTGTTGCGTAGGAAAACCATGCGCGCCCTAGCATCGGCCGAATAAGGGCTGTCAGGGTAAAGTGCGAGTAGCTGTGAGAAGTCGGAAAACGATTCGCTCGCCCGACCTGGGTCTCGCTTAGTCGGATCGACGGGTATGAAGCGATTGATCAGCCCGCGATCATCGGTGAATGAGGATAACCCCTTCATATAATACGCATAGTCGATGTTCTCGTTATCCGGATGGAGACGGATAAAGCGATCGGCTGCTGCTCTCGCAGCCTCGGAATCTGAGTTTCTATAGTAGGCATAGACGATTTCGATCTGTGCTTGCGCTGCGAACCTGCCGAAAGGGAAGCGCGACTCTAGAGCCTGATAAGTGGCGATGGAACCCTGAAAATTCTGAGAATTTAGCTGTTCTAACGCGCGGCGATAAAACTGTTCTTCAGTTGATAATCCGGCGAACTCATCGGTTTCTTCACTATCGAACCAACCACAGGCCCCAAGAAGTAGGGATAGAGAGATAATTAGAGGTAATCTTAAAACTGAAGCGCGCACTGTTATTCCTGTTGTTAAGTCTGTCGTGTGGCCAAGGGATTATGATATCACCAGCCCGCAAAAAAACGCTATTTAACCACAGCATCGGCCGCAATCCCAACCTGTGCTATGCCTGTGTAATCCGTGAACTCTCCGCTAGGCCTGCTGTGTGCAGCGGCTTAATCAAGTATCATGCCGCCATGACAAGTCATATCTCACTTAAAGCAGAAGTTACCGAAGAGTTATCGGGCAATCGATTAGACCAGATTGCAGCCAAATTGTTTCCTGAATATTCACGTGCGCGTCTACAAAGCTGGATTCGAGAGGGTGCGTTGCTGGTCAACAGTAAGCAGCTCAGGCCTCGTGATCGGCTTGAACCGGGAGATTGCCTGGTGGTAGAGGCGCGCTTAGAGGCCGTGGAGTCATGGGTTGCCCAGGAAATGCCGCTGGATATTGTCTTCGAAGATGAGCAGCTGCTGGTAATTAATAAGGCCACCGATGTAGTGGTGCATCCTGCAGCAGGACATAGGCAAGGGACGTTGCTGAATGGCCTGTTGCATCACAATTCCAATCAGGAGGAATTGCCCCGCGCCGGCATTGTGCACCGCCTCGATAAAGACACTACCGGTCTTATGGTGGTAGCGAAGACTTTGATGGCCCATGCGCATCTGGTAAATCAACTTCAAGAAAGGTCGGTAAGTAGAGAATACGAAGCCGTCGTGCAAGGAGTTTTAACTGGTGGGGGCCGCATCAATCGGGAACTGGGCAGGCATCCTGTCAATCGGAAGAAGAGGGCGGTGGTGGAGTCGGGCCAAGAAGCCTTAACCCACTACAGGGTCATTGAAAGATTTCGTGGTCACACCCACGTGCAAGTAAATTTGGAAACCGGCCGCACACATCAAATTCGCGTGCACATGGCGCACTTAAATAACCCTCTCATCGGTGATCAGCTCTACGGGGGGCGTTTTAAATTGCCTGCGGCTTGCTCCAAGGAGATGAGTGATTGTCTGCGAGGGTTTAAGCGACAGGCTCTACACGCTCGTAAGTTAGAGCTGGACCATCCCGAAAGCGGCGAGCGCATGAGTTGGAGTGCGAACACTCCTGCGGACATGGTGGAGCTAATTGAACAACTTCGCCGAGACGATGCATGACCCTCAGTCAGACAATCTTCGCCGACTGGGATGTCTCGCCCACTATCGTCGCCTTCTCTACCACTAGGCTTGGTGGGTTGAGCGAGTCACCCTTCGCCTCGTTTAATCTAGCTACTCATGTTGGCGATGATTCACAGCGAGTAGCGTCAAATCGAGCTCTTTTGAAAGAGCAATTGCCGCAACAGCTAGAATGGCAATGGCTAGACCAAGTTCATGGCGACGATGTGGCGGTAGTCAATAAGGCAGGCGCTACGCTTACCGCCGACGCAATACTGACTACAAGTTCAAATTTAGTTTGCTGTGTACAGGCTGCAGATTGTCTTCCTTTGTTCGTAGCTGCAGTAGATGGCACAGAGGTGGCTGTAATTCATGCTGGCTGGAAAGGTTTAGCGTCAGGTGTCATCGAAAACACTATTTCGCGCATGTCAACTTCTACCTCTAGCCTCGCGGTTTTCTTAGGGCCTGCGATTGGCTCTTGTCATTTTGAAGTGGGAGCTCAGGTCAGAAATTATTTTCTCGCAGCTTCGGGGTCGCCATCGCTAGTTCCCGCTATGGAGGCTTGTTTCGTCTGTAGCAAAAACCCAGGCAAATACATGGCAGACTTATATGCCATCGCAAGACTAAAATTGTCGGCCCTCGGCATTGATAAAATAAGTGGCGGTGCTTACTGCACTCATTGCGATGATGACAAATTTTTTTCCTATCGGCGCGATGGAGTTACCGGTCGAATGTTGAATGCCATCTATATTGAAGCTTAGTTCCAATTCCTAATTAGTGACGCTAAGTTTCTTTCTTAGAATTGATATTGCTCAACAAAAAACTTCTTTGTGTCATTGAATTCCAGCCTAAAGGCCCAATTATCTGACTTAGTCAAAATAATTTAGTAGCGCCTGCTATAGCGGGTAATGTGGAATCGTTATGCGAATCGATAAACTAACAAGCAAGCTGCAGTCAGCCCTAGCAGACGCGCAATCCATGGCCTTGGGTGGGGATAACAATTTCATTGAACCGAGCCATCTATTGCTAACTCTGATGGACCAGAAAGGGGGCTCAGTTCGTCCTTTGCTGTCACAGACGGGATTCGACATCGCGGACCTGCGAGCCAAGTTGCAAACACTCGTAGATGATTTGCCGAAGTTGCAGGATAGTTCCGGTGAAATTTCGGTGTCAGGAAATTTAGCAAAAATGTTGAATCAGGCCGACAAAATTGCTCAGATCAAAGGTGACTCCTTTGTTTCCAGCGAGACGATATTTCTCGTTGCTATGAGAGATTCCGGTGCGGTTGGTAAACTGTTGAATTCGTATGGTGTATCCCTACAGGCGCTTGAAAACGCTATCGCGAATTTACGCGGTGGCGCGAACGTTAATGATGCTGGCGCCGAGGACTCCTGGCAGGCGTTGGCAAAATATTGTGTCGATCTAACTGAGCGTGCCGAGAAAAGCGAACTCGATCCTGTCATTGGGCGTGATGCAGAAATCCGACGCACTATACAGGTGTTACAGCGTCGCACGAAAAACAATCCCGTGTTAATTGGTGAGCCTGGTGTTGGTAAAACGGCAATCATCGAAGGGCTCGCGCAGCGGATTGTAAATGGCGAAGTACCTGAAGGGCTTAAAGATAAAAGGGTCTTGTCTTTGGATATGGGTTCTCTAATAGCTGGCGCGAAATTCAGAGGAGAGTTTGAGGAAAGGCTCAAAGGCGTGCTGAATGAATTGTCTAAGCTTGGCGGTTCGGTGATTTTGTTTATTGATGAATTACACACGATGGTCGGAGCAGGAAAGGCGGAAGGAGCTATGGATGCTGGCAATATGCTAAAGCCGGCACTTGCTCGTGGTGACCTTCACTGCGTCGGTGCAACTACGCTAGACGAGTACCGCCAACATATAGAAAAGGATGCCGCGTTAGAGCGTAGGTTTCAGAAGGTGTTAGTTGAAGAGCCTAGTGAGGAGGACACGATAGCAATCTTGCGTGGCCTGAAAGAAAGATATGAAGTGCATCATGGTGTCGATATCTCTGACGGCGCAATTATCGCGGCGGCTAAACTTTCACAGCGTTACATCACCGACAGGCAGCTGCCAGACAAGGCTATCGATCTTATCGATGAGGCGGCGAGCATGATTCGCATGGAGATTGACTCCAAGCCTGAAGAATTGGACAAATTGGAAAGGCGGCTTATCCAGCTAAAAATCGAGCGAGAGGCCTTAAAGAAAGATGAAGATCCTGCTTCGAAGAAACGCAAAGAGAAGCTGGAAGAAGATATCGCAGAGCTCGAGAAAGAGTATGCAGGTTTGGAGGACATTTGGAAGTCTGAGAAGGCTTCCCTGCAAGCTGCTCAGTCTATCAGGAGTAAACTCGAGCAGGCACGCAACGACATGGAACTCGCACAGAGAGCCGGCGACCTAGCTCGCATGTCCGAAATTCAATACGGGCGGATTCCCAGTCTCGAGACAGATCTTGAGGCGGCTGCCGAGGCGGAGACAACTGAAAAACAGCTGCTACGTAATCGTGTTACCGAGGAAGAGGTCGCCGATGTGGTATCGCGCTCCACAGGCATACCGGTAAGTAAGATGCTTGCCGGTGACAAGCTTAGGCTGCTCGAGATGGAAGATGTATTGCACAAGCGTGTGATCGGTCAGGACGAGGCTATTCACGCTGTCGCAAACGCAGTGCGAAGATCTAGGTCGGGGCTGTCTGATCCTAACCGCCCGAATGGCTCCTTTCTGTTTCTGGGGCCAACAGGCGTAGGTAAAACGGAATTGTGTAAGGCTTTAGCTGAGTTCCTTTTCGATACCGAAGAGGCGATGGTCAGAATCGACATGTCTGAATTCATGGAGCGACATTCTGTAGCTCGACTAATAGGTGCTCCTCCCGGCTATGTCGGTTATGAAGAGGGCGGCTATCTGACCGAAGCTGTGCGCAGGAGACCTTATTCGGTTCTACTGTTAGATGAGGTAGAAAAGGCGCATACCGATGTGTTTAATATCCTCTTGCAGGTGTTGGATGATGGGCGTTTGACGGACGGCCATGGCAGGACAGTCGACTTTAGGAATACGGTCGTGGTGATGACGTCTAACCTCGGCTCTGATCGCATTCAGGATATGATGTCTGAACGTATTGCCGATGAGCTTGCCTACGAATCTGTTAAGTCCGCTGTGATGGAACGAGTCGTTAAACATTTTTCGCCAGAGTTTGTGAATCGTATCGATGAGACAGTGGTGTTCCATCCGTTGTTAAAAGAGCAGATACGCGGTATTGCGGACATCCAGATTCAGTTATTGCATCAGCGCCTAAAAGATAATGACTTAGGCCTGACGGTCTCCGACGCAGTGCTAGATAAGATCGCAACTCTTGGTTATGACCCTGTCTACGGTGTGCGTCCTCTTAAGCGTGTTATTCAAAATCGCATCGAAAATCAGCTTGCTCAGCAGATGCTGCAGGGAGATTTTGTTGGTGGCGATGTTATTGCAATAGACTTAGATGGTTATGGTGAGCTGGCTTTCTCGAAAGCTGGTCCTATTGCCGTCGCTCTCCACTAGTCCTGATATTTGCACTTACGCCAGTAAATACGCGCGCTGCTGTACAGAAGAGCTTGACTTTCCTCGTATTAATGGCAGAATCCCGCTTTATTAAAGCAGAGCGGCTAGGTCAACCTTCAGCCCTTCTGCAGTAATCTGCACTCGCCGCAACCGGCACACCGGCAGATTGCCATCTAGGTGTAAGCAAACATCCACCTACGAGCCTCTATCACGTTATCGCGTACGGGGCCGACAAGAAGCAATAATCGATGGTTTTTAGCCGCGACTTGCGGATTGTTAATAAGAAAATCTCAGAAATAATCAATAGACAGCGGGCCATATGGTCAGTTGTTCTGTTACATTTTCCGGCTATTAACTTAGCGGGAATACGACGAATTACGATTTAGAGGCATAGAAAAGTGGATCAATTATCTGGTGGTGAGGCGCTACTACGCGCTCTGCACGATGAGGGCGTAGAAATTATATTCGGTTATCCAGGTGGAGCCGTATTGCACATCTATGACGCGATCTTTAATCAAGACAAGGTCGAACATATTTTAGTAAGACACGAGCAGGCAGCGACTCATGCTGCAGATGGTTATGCTCGTGGTACGGGCAAGCCAGGGGTGGTGTTAGTGACTTCTGGTCCCGGCGCAACCAATGCTATAACTGGCATCGCGACAGCGTACATGGATTCAATTCCCATGGTGGTGATCTCGGGCCAAGTAGAAAGCAGAATGATAGGTACCGATGGTTTTCAGGAGACGGATATGGTTGGTGTCTCTCGCCCTATCGTGAAACACAGTTTCATGGTTCAGAACCCGTCTGACATTCCGTTCATCGTTAAGAAGGCATTTCATATTGCAACAACTGGGCGACCTGGCCCGGTTGTTATCGATATTCCAAAAGATGTAACCGATCCGAAGACGAAGTTCGACTATGAATATCCTGCCGATATCAAGATGCGCTCTTATTCAATTCCTGCTAAGGGCCACTCGGGTCAAATTAAGAAGGCGGTAGATGCATTGATGGCGGCGAAGCGCCCCATGATCTATGCCGGTGGTGGTGTTATTCAAGGAGAAGGTTCCCAGTTATTGACTAAGCTTGCGCGCAAGCTAGGTTTTCCGATCACAAACACGCTAATGGGATTGGGTGCCTATCCTGCATCAGATAAGCAATTCTTAGGCATGTTAGGAATGCATGGCACCTACGAAGCGAATATGTCGATGCACTACAGTGATGTGCTTCTTGCGATAGGTGTTCGCTTCGATGACCGGGTAACGAATTCGGACGTAACAAAATTTTGCCCGGATGCAACTATTCTGCACGTAGATATCGATCCTGCCTCCATCTCCAAAACTGTAACTGCAGACGTTCCAATTGTTGGCTCGGTGACATCTGTTTTGGAGGAGATGCTTTCGCAGATCGCTTTATTAAAACAGAAGGTCGATAAGAAATCTCTGAAGGTCTGGTGGGATCAGATTGAGCAGTGGCGAGAGAAAGACAGCCTTGCCGTTACGCCATCGACAGATGGAACGATCAAGCCGCAGGAAGTTGTTCAGGCTGTGTTTGAGATAACGAAGGGCGATGCCTACGTCTCGTCTGATGTGGGTCAGCATCAGATGTTTGCTGCTCAGTACTACGGTTTTGATAAGCCGCGTCGTTGGATCAATTCCGGTGGCCTTGGAACCATGGGTTTCGGCTTTCCGGCAGCAATGGGTATTCAGCTTGCGTTCCCCGATTCGGTTTCAGTGTGCATAACAGGCGAGGGCAGTTTTCAGATGAACCTGCAAGAGCTTGCAACCTGCATGCAGTATAAGTTGCCGGTAAAAATTGTTTGTCTCAACAATCGTGCGTTAGGCATGGTAAAGCAATGGCAGGACATGCAGTACGGCGGAAGATATTCGCACAGTACTTATGAAGAATCATTGCCTGACTTCGTCAAGCTAGCTGAGGCCTACGGGCATGTAGGTATTCGAATAGAAGATAAGTCCGAGTTAGATGCGAAGCTGAGAGAAGCATTTTCCCTGACGGACAAGTTAGTGTTTATAGATGTCTTGGTGGACCCAGAGGAGCATGTGTACCCGATGGCCATTAAAGGTGGTGCAATGAAAGATATGATATTGAGTAAATCGGAGCGAACCTAATGAGGCGTATAATTTCAGTTCTGATGGAAAACGAACCTGGCGCTCTGTCTAGAGTTGTTGGTTTGTTTTCTCAGCGCAACTATAACATCGATTCTTTGACGGTTGCCCCTACTGAGGATAAGTCGCTCTCGCGCCTTACTTTAACGACCAGTGGAGACGAAAGACGGATCGAGCAGGTTACCAAGCATTTAAATAAATTAGTTGATGTCGTCAAGCTCGTCGACCTAACGGAAGGTGCTCACATCGAGCGCGAGCTGATGCTGATTAAGGTTAAGGCCTCGGGTGCGCAGCGTGCCGAAGTGAAGCGCACCACGGATATTTTTCGTGGGCAGATTGTGGACTTAACAAATAGTGTCTTTAGTATTCAGTTGACTGGCACAAGCGACAAGCTCGATGCGTTTATCACAGCACTTGGTGAAAGCGTCGTGTTAGAAGTTGCCCGCACCGGAGTCTCAGGAATATCTCGAGGAGAGAAAGTCCTGGCTCTCTGAATTAGGTGAGAAGAGTATTAAGCAGATATAAAAAAAGGGCCTAGGCCCTTTTTTTATATCTTGTGAAGAAAGAGTTTAGCCTTAGACTAGTTTCTTCATCGCTGTCATGTACTTGCGCAGTTGCTTGCCAACAACTTCGATCGGATGAGAGCGAATTTCATCATTCACGCTGATGAGCTCGGCATTGTCCACGCTCATATCTGAATTATGCAAGCCCTTGCCGATTACATCGGTATCCACAGTCTTCATGAAATCTTCTAGAAGAGGCACGCAGGCATGAGAGAATAGGTAGCAGCCATATTCAGCTGTGTCGGAAATCACCTTATTCATCTCGTACAGTTTCTTGCGACCAATTAAGTTGGCGATCAACGGTACTTCGTGGAGTGACTCGTAGTAAGCGGATTCTTTGATGATGCCGCTGGAGGTCATAGACTCGAACGCGAGTTCAACGCCGGCTTTAACCATGGCAACCATGAGGATACCATTTTCGTAGTATTCCTGTTCTGGAATATCCATGTTGCCAGGAGTAGATTTTTCGAAGGCCGACTCAGTAGTCGCTTCTCTCCAGCCTAGTAGCTTGGCATCGTCATCGGCCCAGTCTGCCATCATGCCCTCGGAGAAATTCCCAGTGATGATGTCATCCATGTGCTTCTGATATAGAGGCGCCATGATGGTTTTAAGTTCGTCGGCGAGCGAGTTAGCAACCAGCTTTGAAGGGTTGGAGAGGCGGTCCATCATGTTAGTGATGCCGCCATGCTTAAGGCCCTCGGCTACAACTTCCCAGCCGTGCTGAACCAACTTTGAGGCGTAGGCCGGGTCGATACCCTTCTCGACCATCTTGTCGAAGCACAGGATAGATCCTGTCTGCAACATGCCGCATAGAATTGTCTGCTCGCCCATCAAGTCAGACTTCACTTCGGCGATGAAGGAAGACTGCAGCACGCCCGCTCTATGTCCTCCGGTAGCTGCAGCATAGGCCTTGGCTATATCCATGCCTTCGCCTTTAGGGTCGTTCTCAGCGTGGACTGCTATTAACGTAGGTACACCGAAGCCGCGTTTGTACTCTTCACGTACTTCAGTGCCTGGGCATTTTGGTGCAACCATCACGACCGTGAGATCCTCACGTACCTGCATGCCTTCTTCAACAATATTGAAGCCGTGAGAATAGGCTAGGCATGCGTCCTTCTTCATAAGGGGCATTATCTGGCTAACGACAGGGCTGTGTTGCTTGTCAGGTGTTAGGTTTAACACGAGATCCGCGCTTGGGATTAATTCCTGGTAGGTGCCTACAGTGAAGCCGTTCTGGGTAGCGCTCTTCCAAGAGTCGCGCTTCTCGGCAATGGCTGCATCTCTGAGCGTAAAGGAAACATCCAGGCCGCTATCGCGCATATTGAGCCCTTGGTTTAGGCCCTGGGCTCCACAACCCACGATAACTACCTTTTTGCCGTTCAGTTTGTTTACGCCATCGCTAAATTCGCTGCGGTCCATAAAACGGCATTTGCCCAGTTGGTCTAGTTGGAGGCGCAGGGGCAAGGTATTAAAGTAATTCATGAATCCACTCCGATCTTTTCATCGTAATTAATAAATGGTTTGTATTAGTAAGTTCTTTGAGCAAGCTGAAGACTTATTTTCAGTGAGGCGCGATCATATAGCATCCGTAATCTTGCGTAAATGTTATCTTCTATAGGGCGCTAGGTGCGAATTAAGAGGGAATTAGTCCCCCAGCGGCCCAAATAGGGCTGTATAATCAGGGATTGTCCTAAATAGCTGAATTCAGTAGGAAAGCATGAGCGAAGAAGAGCAGAATACGCAGTCAGAGGGCTTATTGCCCATCGATGAGCACGAGGAGATCGTATCCGAGGACGGCCGTAAGGTGCGTCGCCGTGGGATCTACCTGCTACCGAATATGATGACTCTGGGGGCGCTCTTTTCGGGCTTCTACGCGATAATTGCTGGTATGTCAGGAAATTTTGGCGAAGCTGGTTGGGCAATCATGATTGCCGGTATTCTGGATGGTTTGGATGGCAGAATCGCTAGACTAACCAATACAGAGAGCGCCTTCGGCGCACAGTTCGATAGCCTCTCAGATATGGTTTCCTTCGGTGTGGCGCCGGCACTCATTATGTTTAGCTGGGCCTTTGCGCCGCTGGGTCGCTTGGGTTGGGCCGCGAGTTTCATATATGTGTCGTGTGCTGCACTGCGTCTGGCGCGGTTCAATGTGCAACTTGGGAAGGTTGATAAGAGCTTCTTTGTGGGGCTGCAGAGTCCGCTAGCAGCAGCCGTAGTCACCTTCCTGCCATGGGTTGGCTACAAGTATGGCTTAGAAGTTACTCCGTTGGTTGCCTATTTATGTGCGATACTAACTGTATTTATCGGCTTCCTCATGATTTCCAATTACAGCTATCCCAGCTTCAAGGAACTGCAATTCAAGGGGACAGTCCCCTACATGGTATTTGTGCTTGTAGTTATAATGTTGGTCGTGGTGGCGCAGAATCCACATGAAGTATTGTTAACGATGGCTGTGGTTTATGCGCTTTCTGGTCCCATCAAGTGGGTCTACAAAAAGCGGCCTGCGAAAGCTGCTTCGCTTGAGGTGTCAATTAAGGGTTCAGCTAAAAAGTCATCGAGCAGTAAGAAAGCTTAAACAGTAAAGCCGAAAAAAGACAAATCAAAAATCTCAAAAAATGAAGAAGCCAAGCAATAGCGAGTTAGTACTTTTTGCAATCGATTTTTGAGCCGGGTCACAGATTAATTGTTGAAGATGAAATTTTTTGAATAGCTAGAGATTAGTAATTTTATTGCAAGTAGAGCGGCGAAAGAAAACAGAGTCCTAACCTGTCTCGTTTGTTATGAAACAGGAACTAAAACCCATATTTTAGGAATGCTATCATGTTAATTAAAAAGCCATCCGACATAAACCCTTCGGAGATTACCCCGGAAAGCGTTTACAGAAATCGACGACAGTTTATCGAAGATAGCGGCAAGTTGTTGCTAGGTGCTGCTGCGGCCAGCACGCTGCCATCGATAGCTAACGCGCAAACTGGAGCTGGCTTAATGGCGAGAGCGCCGGCGTCGATGCGGCGTAGTCCTCCTGCAGCATGGTGGGCAGATAAATTTGCTAACATAAAGCCTGCGCCAGACTCTGCGCCATTCTATACTGGTGAGTCGCTCACCCCTTATGAAGATGTTGTTAGCTATAACAATTTCTATGAGTTCGGAATGAACAAGGGAGATCCTTCTTCTAACTCCGGCGATTACAAGGCCGACCCCTGGTCAGTCGAGATTTCCGGCGAGGTAGCGAAGCCCGGCGTCTACAACCTCGAAGATATTTTGAAGCCTCATGACTTAGAGGAAAGAATTTATCGACTGCGCTGCGTGGAAGCATGGTCGATGGTTATTCCTTGGGTTGGTTTTCCATTAGCGGACCTGATTAAGCGTTTCGAGCCAACTTCTAAAGCGAAGTACATAGAGTTCGAAACTCTAGTTGATCCAGAGACAATGCCAGGTGTTCGTTCGCGCTTCGCGATCGTCGATTGGCCTTATCGAGAAGGTCTTCGAATGGATGAGGCGATGAATCCTTTAACGCTGATGGCGGTGGGGGTCTATGGTGATTATTTGCCGCCACAGAACGGCGCGCCGCTGCGCTTGATTGTTCCTTGGAAGTACGGCTTTAAGAGTATTAAGGCGATCGTGAAAATAAATTTCAGGGAAACCATGCCAGACACGACTTGGGTAGATCTTCAGGCCCAAGAATACGGTTTCTTTGCAAACGTAAATCCTGCAGTGCACCACCCGCGATGGAGACAAGACACTGAGCGTAGATTGCCGCAGACCTTATTTAGTCGATCACGAATTGCTACTCAGCCTTTCAATGGTTATGGCGAACAGGTGGCATCGATGTACGAAGGCATGGACCTGTCGCGTTATTACTAAGTCAGTCAACTACGCACTACTTGAATTTTTGAATTGTTGACTATGCAAATGCGAAAACTGATCAAGCCACTGGTTTTCGTTTTAGCCTTACTGCCGTTCGCGGTGCTAGTGCTTAGAATCATCCAGAACAATCTCGGCCCCGACCCTGTGCAAGAGCTTTCATTAGAGACGGGGGAGTGGACCTTGCGCTTCCTCATCCTTGCTCTAGCAATGACTCCGCTGCGGCGCATTACTAATCAAATCGAATTTACTCGTCATCGACGCATGATAGGTTTGTTCGCTCTGTTCTATGCCTCTACCCATTTGCTGGTGTGGTTGATGTTCGATCTCGAGTTCCGCTGGTTCGCCATTGCTGAAGAGATTCTGGAGCGTCCTTACATCACCGTCGGCTTTACCGCCTATCTGATTCTGCTCGCACTAGGCATTACCTCGCCAAAGTTTATGGTGAGGAAACTAGGCAAGAACTGGAAACGTCTGCATAAGCTAGTCTACGTAGCGGCGATACTAGGCGTGTTACACCTATTGTGGATACTCCGCCTAGATATTGGTCCTGCCGTATTCTACAGCTCGCTGGTGGCACTGTTGCTGGGTTATAGGGTCTGGTTCAGACTCCGGGCTAGACGCAGCTGAGTATCGCCAAGCAAGGTTTGGGTTTGCTCAAATTTTAGCCAAATTCCCGCTGGACCTATCCCAAAACCCTAACTCTGAATAAACTCATCGATAGTGGCTATAAACCCTTGCCATATCTGGCCTTGTCCGTATAATACGCCGGCTCTGAGTCGAAGAGACTAGAGTGTTTTACCGTTCTTTAAAAATTAGATTAAGTAATAGAGGTGGGTGCTTGCTGTTGATGGTTTCTGTGAATCTTCATAGAAAAGATATCAAAGTAAGCAACTGCGTTATAAATTTTTAAGCGTTCTCTGCTCTTCCAAGGGCAGGGAAAGTACAGTAGTTGTTTTATTTTGAGCGAAGTACCGGTTTGGTGCGGATCTTGTCAGGTTAAGTAGTACTGGCAGTAGTAGAGAAGTATCAAACCAATTGAGAGATTAAACTGAAGAGTTTGATCATGGCTCAGATTGAACGCTGGCGGCAGGCTTAACACATGCAAGTCGAGCGGAAACGATGGGAGCTTGCTCCCAGGCGTCGAGCGGCGGACGGGTGAGTAACGCGTAGGAATCTACCCAGTAGAGGGGGATAGCCCGGGGAAACCCGGATTAATACCGCATACGCCCTAAGGGGGAAAGACCGGGATCTTCGGACCGGTCACTATTGGATGAGCCTGCGTAAGATTAGCTAGTTGGTAGGGTAAAGGCCTACCAAGGCGACGATCTTTAGCTGGTCTGAGAGGATGATCAGCCACACTGGAACTGAGACACGGTCCAGACTCCTACGGGAGGCAGCAGTGGGGAATATTGGACAATGGGCGCAAGCCTGATCCAGCCATGCCGCGTGTGTGAAGAAGGCCTTCGGGTTGTAAAGCACTTTCAGTAGGGAGAAAGGGGGGAGAGTTAATAGCTCTTCTCATTGATGTTACCTACAGAAGCAGCACCGGCTAACTCCGTGCCAGCAGCCGCGGTAATACGGAGGGTGCAAGCGTTAATCGGAATTACTGGGCGTAAAGCGCGCGTAGGCGGTTTGTTAAGTGGGATGTGAAAGCCCAGGGCTCAACCTTGGAACTGCATCACATACTGGCAGACTAGAGTACGGTAGAGGGGGGTAGAATTCCACGTGTAGCGGTGAAATGCGTAGAGATGTGGAGGAATACCAGTGGCGAAGGCGGCCCCCTGGATCGATACTGACGCTGAGGTGCGAAAGCGTGGGGAGCAAACAGGATTAGATACCCTG
>JAPKAI010000026.1 GCA_028825335.1 Gammaproteobacteria bacterium
TCACCTTTAATATTGATCGACTTACCGGGCAGACGAATGCTAGATGTAGGTTTCAGCGCAATGCTAGCAACGATATCCTGACCGCTGGATATACCACCGAGAACTCCTCCAGCATTATTGCCCTCGAAACCCTCTGGCGTAATCTCATCGCGATGCTCACTGCCTTTTTGAGTTACGGATTCGAAACCCGCTCCGATCTCGATACCCTTAACGGCGTTAATGCTCATCAGAGCCTTAGCAATATCGGCATCTAGGCGGTCGAATATGGGCTCGCCTAGCCCTACTGGCACATTCGTGGCGCAGACATTGATTCTAGCGCCTATCGAGTTACCTTCCTTGCTCAGAGCAGCCATATATTCTTCCATTTCGTCTACTTTGGAGGCATCCGGACAAAAGAATGGGTTGTTCTGAACTTCCTCATAGTCCACCGTATCGATGGCAATCGGGCCCAACTGACTGAGATAACCACGGATCTGAGTACCACAGGTCTCGAGCAGGTATTTCTTTGCGATAGCGCCTGCGGCTACACGCATTGCGGTTTCCCGGGCAGATGCGCGTCCACCGCCCCGATAATCGCGAATTCCATACTTCTCCCAATAGGTGAAGTCGGCGTGCGCAGGGCGAAACTGATCTTTGATCTTGCTGTAGTCTTTTGAACGTTGGTCTGTGTTCTCTATCAATAGGCCGATGGGCGTGCCGGTAGTCTTACCCTCGAACACTCCAGATAAGATCTGCACCGAATCGTCTTCTCGCCTTTGAGTTGTGAAACGGCTCTGACCCGGCTTGCGACGATTCAGATCACGCTGCATGTCAGCTTCGGTCAGTTCCATGCCAGGAGGGCAGCCATCGACCACACAGCCGAGCGCGGGCCCGTGACTTTCACCAAAGCTGGTTACTGTAAATAATTTACCGAAACTGTTACCTGACATCTATACACCCGAATAAAGAACTTAAATCTAGCGGATACTTACAGCAGGGCCGAAAAAAAGGCGATTGTACACTAATTAAACTGTTCTCTGTACTGCTGTAATTGCCTAGCTGTAAGGGCTAGCACCCCTTCGCCTCCCTGCTCAAACTCTAACCAGAGTAGAGGAACCTGCTTGATACGCTCGGACAATTGGGGATGGCTGTAACCGACCTCCATCACCAAAAGGCCCTCTGCAGAGAGGTAATCGACCGAATCCCGTAAAATTTTAAGAGGTATCTGCAGGCCATTACCGGCACTAATGAGCCCCAGCGGGGGCTCATTACCAAATTCAGCGGGTAGCTCGTCGTATTCTTCCACAGGCACATACGGCGGATTCGCTACGATGAGGTCGTAGCGCGAATGAATATCTTCAAACAAGTCGCTCTGGATAGTTCTAACCCTGCTTCCCAAGCCATGCAGAGCGACATTCTTCTTCGCGAGATCTAACGCATCTGGAGATATGTCCGCCAGGTCGACCTGGCAATCAGGCCATAACAAGGCAGTAGCAATACCAATGCTCCCCCCGCCTGTACAAATGTCCAAGACCTTACCTGCTGGCTCGTGCAACAGCGGCTCGAATTCGCCGTTAATCAATTCCGCTAATGGGGATCTCGGTACAAGCGCCCTCTCATCGCAGTAAAATTCATGCCCGGCGAACCAGGCGCGCCCCACTAAGTAGGCCGTTGGCACGCGCTCGTCAATTCTGCGCTTTAGAGCAGCCTCGAGCATCGCCTCTTCCCCAACGCTAAGCTCACGCTGCGCTGCCTGCTCATCCGCGAAATCGATTCCTAATAGACCATAGATGAGATAAAAGGCCTCATCCAGCGGGTTGTCGGTGCCATGTCCATAACAAAGATCGACAGAGTCCAAGCGAGCAGCAAATTGCAGAGTGGTTTCTTGGATTTTCAAATTGTTCCTCTCGCTTACTTAAGCGAATACATGATTGTAGCCGTTGTTTCTAAACGGCAGTGTGCCATTGTAATCCAGCAACGCAATAAATGACGTAGAGAGTCTTCAACAAGCAAATAATATGCTAATCTCTCGCCAATCTCATGCTGAGACCAGCATCAATAAGAGCAAGATCAAGACCAGCGTTTCACGACTTGTAAACACAGCGTGCTACGACGGCAATCAGACCCCAAAAAACGGTGAACGACTATGGAACAGGCTTTTTTAGATATTCTTAAAAAGATGGGCGAAGATCCTACGCGCGCAGGCTTGGCTGATACGCCGAAAAGAGCCGCAAAGGCCATGCAGTTTTTGACTCAGGGCTACTCGATGAATATCGATGAGGTCATCAACAACGCTCTATTTCCTTCCGACACCGACGAGATGGTTATCGTAAAAAATATCGAGCTGTACTCGATGTGCGAACATCACATGCTCCCATTTATCGGAAAGTGCCATGTTGCATACATTCCAAATGGCAAAGTCATCGGCCTCTCAAAGATAGCAAGAATTGTCGATGTCTTCGCTAGACGCCTGCAGATCCAGGAAAACCTTACCAACGAAATCGCTAACTGTATCGTAGAACAAACCAATGCAGCCGGCGCAGCAGTGATCATCGAGGCCCAGCATATGTGCATGATGATGCGCGGAGTTCAGAAGCAAAATTCGATAATGACCACGTCCTGTATGCTGGGCGCATTCCGAAACAGTCAATCAACACGGGCGGAGTTTCTTTCTCTAGTCAAATAAGCTAGCGCAGGACTATCTCGACACGCTCTTCGCAATTTCCACTGGCACAATTTGGTGCCAGCGGACCCACTCCAGCTGCTTCCATTCGCTGCGCGTCAATGCCTGCCGCTATCAACGCCTGTCTAAGCGAATTCGCTCTTACCAATGAGCGCGGCATTAATTCTTGAAGTGACTGGCCATCTTGCTTCAGGTGCACGACGACATAGATAGAAAGCGCTGGGTCAGAGTTTAATGCGGAAACTAGTGACTCTATATCGGCTGGTCCAGCTAGGCGGTCGTTCGATTGAAAACTAATAGGGGGAAGAATCACACTTCCCTGCTTTTGCAGTCGCTGTAGTAAATTCGAACCTGCTGCGCCACTAAGCTCTTCTGGAATCTGCAGTTCAGCTATCTCTACCATCACTGGTCTTTGTTCTGGCTCTTGGGTTCCGGCAGGCTCTACTATCTCTATATAAGCATAAATTTTCCTATTGACCCGGGTAATGATGTACACCGAGAAGTACGGGCTTTCCTCTAAAGCAGGATTTGCACGAAAGGCCATGAAATGCTGATTGCGTTCTGGCCCGTAGAGGATGCGGTTTCTGAATATATCGTTGGCCCAATAGTTACTGCTACCACATTCCCTACCCCCGCAGCTATATAGTAATTCATAGTTCTTAGCCGTTAACTGTTCCTGATAAAACGCGTAGACATCCTCACCAGTAAACTCCTGCGATACTTCGTAGGTAATCTTCGTGACATCCCCTCTGAGCCTCTCGGAATCTTCCGGGATAACTTCTCCGCGAACTCTCTCTAATGCGCCAAGGACGATTCGGTAGTTGATGTCTCTCTGCAAGTCTCGCTCGATAATTTCCGAATCAGCATATCCGGCAATCAGACTGTGATCACTAAAGTCAAAAACGACATCTTCGGATTGTGCAGCGCTCACTAAGGGAAACCCTACCAGTAGAATTACTAACGGCAGGAGTCGACTAACAAATTGATAAGGTCCAAAGCTCATGGTTATCTCAAGTTTTTATGGCTCTAACGTGAGCGCAATTTCACCACATCCTGATGCTACAACATCCATAGATACGCAATGCAGCGTCGCGTTGTCTACGTAGCGGTGCGACTCCATAGTGCCATCCACCATCACTGACAGCAAGTTAGACAACAAAGGATTGTGACTAACAATCAAGAGATGCTGCACATCGAGACAATCTATAGCTTCTAACACGCTATAGACATCGCCACCGGGTTTTATACTTTCATCAAGAGTAAGGGCAATATCTGGAAATAGTGTCATCACTGCGGACGCCGTCTGTTGCGCCCTATTGTAGGGACTGCTCAGCACTCTATCCATAACTGGGGAATACTGCTTGAATTTCTCAGTAATCGAACGCGCCTGAGCTAAGCCCTCCGCGGTTAAGTCTCTTAAAGAGTCGGTTGCGGCTCTGTTTTCTGCTATCGCGTGACGTAACAAATAAACTAGCATCCCCACCTCTTCTAATGCCTAGGCCTAGTGCAGCTTAGGAGTCGCTGACGTCGTATTCAGCTGCTATTTCTTCGAGTATGGCCGCTTTTTTCAGCGCTTTCTTTTTGGCGGTCTTTTTTGGGGCAGCTTTCTTTGTAGCAGCCTTTTTCTTAACGGCGGGCTTAGCTACAACCGTGCTCGCAGCGGACACCCCTACTCCGTCCTTTGCAGTTGCATTCGTCTTCTTGTTCGTTTTCTTGGGAGCCGACGTCTCTTGTAATGAGTCGTCTTCTACCTCGGGAAGGTCAGAAAATGGGAATGGCTTTACTTCGGAAAGATAGGTCATAAACTTGAAGATCTGCGAAATATACAGCTCCAGCGCTGAAGAAAAGTACTTTAAGTTGGCGTTGCACTTGCCTGTGATGAGTGTAAATAGCGCTTGCGCGATACTCAACGTGAGAATTAAAGGCAGTAAAACGAAATAGAAGGCAATCGCAAAGACAGTCATCAACAGCATACGAATCCAGACCGATGGCTGTGTAATATTTTTTACTATCTCATTTAGTTCGTCTGACATGGTTTCCCCCGACTTGTATTTTTGAAGACACGATCGACTCGATGCCTTTAGTTAGTTCGTTTATCTAGCGTTTAGTTTCTAGCCCTATGGCGCTCATCTCGCAGCAGCTTTTGCCAAAGCAATGCAAGATACTAGTCTAAAATTTTATATTCATTCGCTGCGAATTCGACATCTAGAGCCTGTTCACTAAGCATGAACGAAGAGATTATATTCTCAATAGAATCATTTTCATAAATTATCTTATATAACCCACTCGCCAACGGCATATAGACTCCTAATTCTTCGGCTTTCTCTTGCACCAACTTTACCGTATTCACGCCCTCAGCTACTTGTCCTAACCCCGCGACCGCTTCTTCAAGTGGAGTACCCTTGCCTAACGCAAGACCGATCCTATAATTTCGGCTCAATGGGGTCGAACAGGTGACAACCAAATCACCCACGCCCGCCAAACCCAAGAACGTCATTGGATCTGCGCCTAACTCCTTTCCAAATCTAGCCATCTCCGTTAAAGCGCGAGTCACTAACATGCTATTGGTGTTATGACCCATACCAAGAGCAGCCGCTATGCCCGCGATAATGGCATAAATATTTTTAAGTGAGCCGCCCAGCTCCACACCGAACATGTCGTTGTTCGAATAGACTCGAAAATACTTAGACTTAAGCACGCTCTTCACCAATTTGCGCACTTGTTCATCAGGGCTGGCAATCACTGTACCGGTGGGATTTTTCTTTGCGATCTCCATCGCCAGATTCGGACCGCTTAATACGCCTACTTTGGCCTTTGGGGCTTCTTGATTCAATATCTGAGTCATCATATCGAAGCTGCCCGACTCTATTCCCTTCGTGGTACTAACAAGGACCGTGTCCTCCGAAATATGCGGCACCATGTCTCTTACCACCTGGCGGAAAGACGAGCTCGGGACGGCCACAAAGATTAAACCGCTGTCTTTTACCGCAGCTGCCATATCGGACGTAGCGACGACTCTCTCGTTGAGTCGGTAATTAGGCAGGTATTGAGAATTTTCGTGCGTAAGATTGAGCTGCTCTGCCTGCGATTCGTTACGCATCCAGAAACTGACGTCATAACCGTTTTCTGCAGTAATATTGGCTATCACCGTGCCAAAGCTACCACCACCAATAACCGAAATCTTGTTTGTAGACATGAGTGTCCTTCGCTGCCTGTCGAGCGCACAATGATAGTCTGATTAGACAGCAATACCAAGGCAGTGCAACCTGACAACGCTCTACAATCTAGCGAGCCTCACCGTCAACGGCCAAGTCACCACTTGGGTTTTCTCGGGATCAATTCCCCAAGCCCTACGAAAGTCTTCCATAACTAGCTCTAGTGGATCGCTCCCATTCTTTTTCCTATAGCGCTGCAGTGCCGACCACGAAGTGAAGTAGCCGCAAATCTGCTGCAGATTCCACTCGCGGGTACAGCGATCTCCACTGCCTGCCTAACCGTCCTTTCTCGCGATGTAGGCAAGTCGATCTCTATCCAAGTTAAGTAAATGCAGATTGCTGAGTTTCTCGTGTTCAGCTACAGCTGGAAGAAGATAGCTATCCAAGATAATTGGTCGTTGTCATAACTGCCCGCTTCGAAAAATTGATAGAGGATGCGCCGGTCAAATTCTTGCCACGCCTCCAACAAGCCATCATCCGTCACGAGATTGAGAGCTACTAGCAGGAAAACAAGGCAGCAAGTACAGCGGACTGCGGGAAATACTCTTTTAGAAATTGAGACATACTATCCACCATCGAAAAAAATGCCTCGATAGGACGTGATTCACTTTCAGGATGAACCTAAATAAAACTTAGATGAATGCAGAGGCGGTCGCAACGATCGACATGATTGGTGCGGGATAGACACCAAACAACAGCAATAAGAATAATAGAATTGCGAGCACGGCATAAGTACTCACACTCTCCACACCACCAACCCGAAACGGCTGCGCATGCTTTTCCGGCATGAACATGCGATAAATGATTCGGAGATAGTAGTACAGGCCAATGCCACTGCCTAATACCAACACACCCAACAACATCCATAGCCCCGATTCAACTCCGCTTAGAAAGATATAGAACTTACCTATAAATCCTACTGTGAGTGGAATGCCGGCTAGCGAAAGAAGCATCGCGATGAAGGTTGAAGCCAATAAGGGGTTGCGCCAAAAAAGCCCCCTGTATTCCGTTATCGAATCGAATTCCCTTTCACTCGAAGATATGACAGACGCCACGCCGAATGCACCCAACGACATAATCACATAGGCGATCAGGTAGAACGTAATTGCCTCGACAGCGATTGTACCTGTGACATAGTGACCGGCGATCAGGGCGAACATTAGATAACCCATATGCGCGATAGACGAATACGCCAAAATCCTCTTCAGGTTATCTTGCAATAACGCGAGTAGATTACCCGCCAACATGGACGTGGCGGCAATAAGAGTGAGGACAGTCACCATTGAATCGAAGCTCAAGGCATCACTGATCTGTATGAAGCGCAGCAGTACGACGAACATTGCCGCCTTACCGATTGTTGCGAGATACGCTGTGGCAGGTAGCGGTGCTCCTTCATAAACATCAGGTGTCCACATATGAAACGGCGCCAGTGAAAGCTTGAATGCCATTCCAGAAACAACCATCAGCAACGCTATAATTGTATAACCACCCCCTAACCCTGACGCGGGCAGTGCGGTAACGCTGGCGAATGAAAGTGTCCCAGTCTGTGCATAGATCAGCGCCATTCCGAACAAGATAAAACCCGATGCCGCCGCCGAGAGGACTAGGTACTTAACCGACGCCTCTAATGGAAACTTCACCGACTTCGCACTGTGCAAGGGATAAGCGATCATCCCATACAGAGACATACTAAGTGTCTCGAGACCTAACACGGTGCTGACGAAATGATTGCTGCTCACCATCACAATGGCGCCGATTGTCGCGACCGTTAGTAACAGGAAGTATTCTTCTCTTTGATCATCCAGCTCGAAGAAATACGGAAAGCTCAAGACAGCTAAGACCATGGCAGATGCGCAAACAACTACGGTAAACAGAAGACTGTACTGATCGATAATAAGCAGCGGTGTAACCTGCTGATTCGTCCAGCCCATCATTGACACAGCGACGAGTGTTGCCACCAATAGACCAGTAATCGTTATGAATCCCGTGGCGATGTAGCTGCGACGTATACCGATCATCAGCATTGCTATTACAGACGTCGCCGTCACGATAAGCAAAGGTAATAGTGGCAGTAAATCATTGAACGACGTAATCATAGCTCGCTGCCCTGTGCAAAGAGAAGTTGCTCAGTTTCGTTAAGTAGATTTGTCAGAGTGGCTGCCGACATATCCAAAAAGTTCTGTGGGTACATACCCATCCAAATCAGACCAATCATCATCGCTCCGAAATAGAGCATCTCGCGACGGCTCAGGTCGTATAGATGCGTGTCATCGAAATCCAAGTTTCGATACGCGCCATGAAAAACCTTTTGAATAACCCAAAGTGAATAGACCGACGCGAAGATGAGACCAAAAGCGGCAGCAACGGTAAGCCCAATGCTCGCCTGAAACGCGCCTAATAATACAAGGAATTCACCGACGAAGTTTCCGAGACCCGGCATACCTAATGCAGCGATCGAAAAAAACAAGGCAACGAAGGATAGTCGTGGCACTTTCGCCCAGAACCCTCCCATATGATCCATATCACGCGTATGAATTCGATGTTGTAAGCCACCCGCTAACATGAACAATGCAGCAGCACTTAGACCGTGCGCTAACATTGTCATTACTGCGCCCTGCAATGCTTGTTCGTTCCAAGCATAGATGCCGAGCATAACGAAACCCATATGACTCACACTAGTATAGGCAATCAGGCGTTTTATATCTGTTTGCGCGAAGGCCACCTTGGCACAGTAGAGAATACTAATAACCGCCAGCGTCATTGCGACCGGGGCAAACTGCATTGACGCTTCAGGAAAGAGTGGCACGGCAAACCTTATCAGCCCATAGGCACCGGTCTTTAGTAGCACGCCGGCCAGAAGAACACTACCAGCAGTCGGCGCCTGTGAGTGAGCATCGGGCAGCCAAGAATGAAAAGGGAAACTCGGCAGCTTAGTACTAAAGGCAACGAAAAATCCGAGCATGACCCACATTTCTATCGCACTACTGGTATTTACCTTCAACAGGTCGAAGTAATCGAAACTGAACCAGCCAAATTGTATGTAGTGAAAATAGGCTAATACCAGTATCGATATCAGCATCAGCATTCCGGTGACCTGAGTGAAGATAAAGAACTTCATTGCTGCGTAGTTCTTGTTCTCATGCCCCCAGATCGCGATGATGAAATACATAGGAATCAACATGACTTCCCAGAAGAAGAAGAACAGGAAGAGATCAAGCGCGGTGAAGACACCGATTACGCCAGCAAGGGTCCAGAGCAGATTAAAATAGAAGAACCCAGTTCTCTCGGTGATCTCATCCCATGCCGAGCCAACTGCAATTATTCCTAGAAAGGCGGTTAGCAACATCATCAAGACGCTTAGCCCATCAGCAGCCAGATGAAAAGAAATACCGAAGCGCGGTATCCACTGCGCATTCAGCTGAACTATCCAGCCAGCTCCCTCGGTATCCGCACCTACGAGAGCCATCATGACTAGGAGATCGATCACTACAGCTGTCAATGCAACTACCCTTGGAAACCTAGAGTCCAAACCTTCAGACAACCAGGCGAGCACACCACCTAGGAACAATATGCTTATGAGCACTACTAAAATCATAGCACTACTCCCAGGGTGATCAAGATCACCACACCGCCGCCGATGCTCAGCGCATACCAACGTAGCTGCCCAGTTTGCGTACGCGCCATCATAACGTGGACGACCCGAGAAATTTCCACCAGCAATGCGTATACCGAATCGATTAGATCGTGTTTATTGACCCGGGCTAGGAATACGAATGGCCTCACGAAGAGAAAGTTGTAAAGCGCATCCATCCCCCATCCGCTGAACCAGAATCCATGCAATCTCTTCGCGAGCGGATTGGCCATGAGCTTTTCTACCGAGAACGTTTTCGACATGAAGAATAGGTAGCTGACTCCAATCCCTAATAGCGGAACGATGATCATGATCGCATGCATCAGGCCACTGATATGGTGCTCTTCTGTATGAACCTCACCATGACTAAATACTGCGTCAACGGGAATCTGTATCCAGCCGCCAAACAACGCGAGCACCATTAAAATTATTAGCGGGGTCGACATGCTAAAACCTGCGACCTCTTTCTCCTCATGATGTCCCTTGCTCTCACCGAAGAACACGACGAACACGAGCCTAAAACTGTAGATGCCAGTAAGGAAGGCGCCTAGTACACCGCCTAACCAGAGAATCATGCCAGGCCCCTGAATCTCCAAAGCAGCAATAAGAATTTCATCCTTACTGAAGTAGCCCGAAGTGAATGGGAAAGCTGCCAAGGCGAGGCTGCCTATCATAAATGAGGCGAAGGCGATTGGTAGTTGCTTGCGCTTACCACCCATCTTAAAAATATTGTGCTCATGATGCAGACTGTGAATTACCGTGCCCGCAGCTAGGAATAACAAGGCCTTGAAGAACGCATGGGTCATCAGATGAAAAACCGAGGCCGACCACGCACCAACACCCAAGCCTAGGAACATATAGCCAATCTGACTGATCGTTGAGTAGGCGAGAATTCGTTTGATATCGTGCTGTGTCATAGCGGTAAAGCCAGCCATCAACAAGGTAATCAGGCCGATCCAAGCAACCAGTAGCTGCACGTTCGGTGCTAGCTCAAACAACACATGAGTACGCGCAATCAAATAAACACCAGCAGTAACCATTGTCGCGGCGTGAATCAACGCGCTGATCGGTGTAGGGCCAGCCATCGCATCTGGCAACCAAGTCTGTAGTGGCAGTTGCGCTGACTTACCCACCGCACCACCAAGTAGTAATAAAGAAGCTGCAACGGCAAGGCCCGAACCAACGGCCCACTGAGTCTCGGCAGCGTGCAACATCTCTTGTATGTTAAGCGTGCCCAGTTCAGCGAACAACAGAAACAGACCGATCGCCATCGAGGTGTCACCGACGCGAGTCGTGATAAACGCCTTTCTTGCCGCATAGCCGTTCTCTGGCTTCTCATACCAGAACCCAATTAATAAATAGCTACACAAGCCCACTCCTTCCCAACCCAGATAAAGGAGCAACAGGTTATCAGCTAGAACCAACACAAGCATCGAAGCTACAAAAAGATTCATGTAAGAAAAGAAGCGGCTATAACTAGGATCCTCCAGCATGAAACCTGCGGAGTAGAGGTGAATCAGGAATCCCACGCCAGTGATGATCAGCATCATGACCACCGCCAGACCGTCTAGATAAAAACTAAAACCCGGAGTAAAGTTGCCTACTGCCATCCAGGTCCACATCTCAACAACAAGGTGCGCCTCACCTGAGCCTAGAAACTGAAAGGCGATCATCGCCGCGGTCAGGAATGACAGGCCTATAGACCCGGCACCGATAGCACCAACGACTTTCTTCGGCAGATTTCCACTAGTAAGCACCAGGCTGAGAAAGCCTAGCAGAGGAAACGTCGGTAATAGCCAAATTAGATCTTGCACGCTCGCTTCCTGCCCCTATCCCTTCATCTGACTTAACACATTAATATCGACCGTGTGATAGCGTCGATACATTTGAATAATAAGACCTAGGCCCACAGCCACTTCCGCAGCAGCCAAGGTAAGAATCATGAGAAACATAATCTGACCGTCGGCATGCTCCCAACGCGATGCTGCCACAATGAAGGCTAGGCCACTCGCGTTGATCATGATTTCGAGCGACATGAGAACGAACACAATGTTGCGTCGCGTTAATACACCGACTAAACCAAGCACAAATAATATGCCGGCCAGTATCAGTCCATGTTCAATTGGGATCGACTCCATCGTCTATCTCTGCTCACTCGATTGAATTGCTTGTATGTGTGGCTTTAGCATTTCGTTCTCTTTCACTTTTTCCTGCTCATTTTTTTGCTAAGTGGTAAGCGGCAACTAGGCCTGCAAGTAGCAATATAGAAGCCAATTCGACCGCCAACACATAGGGACCAAACAGCAATGCACTTACTTCCATAACATCGACTGTCGTCAACGCCAGCTCATGATCGTATTGCGTAATTACTGTAAGCAATTGCGCGAGTAACACCGAAGCTAATATTGAAGGCACGATCCATATCTTCGGCCCCATCCAGCTGCGCTCCTGATCGATACTGTGCTGCCCCATATTCAGCATCATAATCACAAACAGAAATAACACCATGATCGCACCGGCGTAGACGATAGCCTCCAACACGGCAGCAAACGGTGCGCCCAGCACATAGAAGCAAACGGCTACGGCCAACAGCGATAGAATTAGATAGATAAGCGCGTGCACAATATTCGTCTGCAGGATGACCGCTACCGTCGAAATGACAGCTACAGCACCGGCTATGTAGAAGAGCAGAATCACGGCAATAAACTCCTTACATTAACTGGTACGGCTTCATTGATCGCCTCACCCTTGTCTTTGCCACCGATTTTCTTACCCGCGACACGATAGAAATTGTAATCGTGGTATTTCCCGGTGCCGTCGATCAATAAGTCTTCCTTCTCCCACACCATGTCCTGTCGCTTGTACTCCGCCATCTCGAAATCCGGCGTAAGCTGAATGGCGTTCGTTGGGCATGCTTCTTCGCAGAAACCGCACATAATGCATCTAGAAAAATTAATGCGAAAAAATTCTGGATACCAACGTCCTTCCTCATCCTCGGTTTTCTGTAGAGCGATGCAGTCCACTGGACAAGCTACCGCGCAGAGGTTGCAGGCTACACAACGTTCTTCTCCGTCTGGATCGCGACTAAGGATGATACGACCGCGCCAGCGCGGAAACATATACGGCTGCTCATCGGGATACTGGACTGTGTCTGCTTTTACCCACAGATGCGAGAACACCCGCCAGAGGGTAACCACCTGACTCGTCAGTGTGTCCTTAATCAAGGTGAGCATGTCTTTCTCCAAATATCCGTAACATTAGGATGTACTCAAAATAATTGCGCCAGTAATCAGTAGGTTTAACAGTGAAACTGGCAATAGAAATAACCAGCCATAGCTCATCAGTTGGTCATAGCGCGGACGTGGAATAGCGGCGCGCAACAAAATAAAGAAGGCAATAAATGCAAACGCCTTCAATGAAAACCAAACTATAGGCGGCAAGAACGCAGGCCCTAACCATCCACCGAAGAACAGCACTGTAATTAATGAAGCTATCAATACCAAGCCTAGATATTCCCCTACGAAAAACATGCCAAACTTCATACCTGAATATTCAGTGTGGTAACCCGCGCAGATTTCCTGCTCTGCCTCAGGTATGTCGAACGGTAGTCGGTGACTCTCTGCAACGCCCGCGATCAAAAAGATCACGAAACCAATGAATTGCGGAATGACATACCAACCGTTCTCTTCTTGGGCCAGCACTATCTCGCGCAGATTAAATGTGCCGGAAAGCGCGACAACACCAAGAATGGAGATGCCCATGAAGACTTCGTAGCTAATCATCTGTGCCGCTGCGCGCAATGCGCCTAGCAAAGCATATTTATTGTCGGAGGAAAGACCGGCCAACATGACGCTATACGCCCCAAGCGATGCCATTGCCAGAACGAAGAGCACACCTATATTCGAGTCGACAACTCCAACACCAGGAGCAAACGGGACGACACTGAAGCTCATCAAGATCACCGTCATGATGATGGCGGGCGCCAGTACGAAACTAAACTTATCCGCGAAAGGAGGAACCCAATCCTCCTTGGTGAAAATCTTAATCATATCGGCGACGACCTGCAGCAGGCCGAAAGGACCTACGCGATTTGGCCCTAGCCGTTCCTGCCAGAAACTTAACAACCGGCGCTCTACCCAGATCAGCATAGCCGCGACGAGAATAACTGTCGCCAAAATTACACCTATGCTTAAACCGGAGCCCACTTCGAATGTCATGAGCTTATTTCCTCTTCGTGGAAATCGCTAACAATCAGGCTCCCAATGCCGCGACTCGTTGTCTGTATCGCGCTCTTCTCTACCTCGATCAAACCAGAAAAATCGGCAGGGCTGATATTGCGATCACCGCAATACAACAGGGCAGTGCCAGCTTTGATGCCGGTACGAATACAGATCACTGCTGGGGAGCCCAATGGACTGATTGTCGCCACGTCACCCTGATTCAAACCCCTCTTTTTCGCATCCACCGGAGACAGACCAATGTAAGCATCTGTCATTCGCGCCTGAATAGGCTTGGAGCGGGCACTTAATTCGTCGCTACCAAATATTTGATAGGAAAAAACCACGCGCAACTGCTTGGCAGACGGCTCTATCAATTCTTCTGCGGCTTCGAAATAACTACCGCTGGAATCTTTTCTCTCTATCAACAGACAGCCTACGTGCCCCTGCTTCAGCTCGCCGTTTACCTCGTCCTGAAACTTACTAATGGATTGATTCGAATTCCACTTTGGCGCCCACGAAGACGCGAGGACACTCGCATCTTTCTGCGCGGGTATACCTTCCATTGAGAAAGACATAACGGAGTCTTTGTCTTCCATCTGTTTTGGCTCGTGTACATTTATGTTTGCGATCATCGCGGTGCGGCCACTGTATCTATGGGATTGTCGTGGCACCTTCATACCTGCTACAAACGGATTTTCTCCCGGCAATACTTCGCGTAGTCGTTCGAAGCCTAGGGCTTCGTTACAACAGCGTTCGACCAGGTCGTCGACATGCTCAGCATCACATATCCAGCGCCAAGAAGGTTGCGCCTGCTTCTGGCACTGATGAACTTGAAAACTAAGCTGCGCCCTGCCCTCATAATTAATATAAGTAGCCTCGTGTTCCGAGAACGCCGTGGCGGGCAGGATCACATCGGCATTGGCTGTTGTTGCCGTAGGCAATTGATCCAGAACCAAGACTTTTTCAGCTTTAGTAAGCGCGGCGTCAACCGCCGCCTTCGCTGCTCGGCGATAGAGGTCGTTCTCCAGCACGATGACGCGTTTGGCTTCGCCGCTTTGTAATTTTTCCAGTGCAGCACCTAGTCGATTTTCTGCGCCGGCCATTAAGGCCATCCCTACACTATTAACTTCAGGCACTAACAGGCAAAGGTCTATCGCAGACTTGTCACTATCATCACGCAGAGCTCTAGCGATGTTTGCGGCAGCCTTGATCATGTCGCTGCCATTGCTGTTGCCAGCGATGATCAGCGGCCGCTTCGCGGCCTTCAGTTGCATTGCGATCTTCTCTATTAATTGGCTATGTTCTGTGGAAGCAGCGGCGTTAGGGGCCGATGCTGATATTTTTTCCGCAATTTGATGGCCCATCGAAACCACTGCCGAAAGTGATTCGATAATTCTATCGGAAGCCACGTCGTCAAGCCTGCTTATTGCCGGACTCAGAATGCTCAGTGGACTACGCTCATGTTGAGCGAGTTCGCGCACTGCGGCGTCCTGCCACTGAGGTATTCTGCTTTCGTCTGCGAGATCCTTGGCTTTGTTACGTACCGACTGGCGTAGTGCCAGCGCGATGCGCGGTGCCACATTGGTTACGTCTTCTCCGAGAATCAACACCGCGTCGGCTGCTTCAATCTCACGCACGCTAGGGGTATGGAATGCCGTGTCGCTCGCTAGATCCAGTATCACCTGCATCGATTCATGTTCGACGTCGGAATAACCCGCGTAGAAATTTTCTTCGCCCACCATAACCCGCAGTGCGAAATTCGATTCGTTGCTAGCCCGCGGAGAACCGATACCTATGGTTCCCTCTGCTTTGAATTCTTTAATGAGCGCCTTAACCTGATCATCTGCCAACAACTCGCCCGTGTTATCTATGCGCTGTACTGGCTCTAACAAGCGGTCTCTGTTGTTTACAAAATCGAAACCAAAACGGCCCCTGTCGCAAAGGAAATAGCCATTTACTTCGCTGTTGTAGCGATTGACGATTCTGCGCAGGCTTCCGTAGCGTTCACCTGGCGAGGTGTTACAACCTACCGAACAACCGACACACACTGAGGGAGCAGTCTGTAGATCCCACTTGCGGCTGTAATTCTCACTAAACGCCTTGTCGGTGAAGACACCCGTTGGGCAAACCTCGACCAGATTGCCGCTGAACTCACTCTCAAGCACACCCTCTTCGTGCCTACCAAAATAAACATGATGGTGAGAAGCCTGCGCCGATAGATCGGTGCCGCCAGCGTAGTCGCCGTAAAAGCGGACACAGCGATAACAGGTGATGCAGCGATTCATCTCGTGATTGATGAACGGGCCTAGGTATTGATTGTGGTGTGTTCTCTTCTTCTTGTCGTAGCGACGGTAGTTGTGACCCGACATCTGCGTCATATCTTGAAGATGACACTCGCCTCCTTCTTCGCAGACAGGGCAATCATGCGGGTGACTGATCATGAGACTCTCGACGACATCGGATCTGAAAGATTTAGCGCCTTCGTCCTCGATAGAAATAATTGCGCCATCGGTGGCAGGTGTCATGCATGCCATCACTAACATGCCTTCCTTGTCATCCGCATCGCGATATTGAATAACAGCACATTGACGACAGGCACCGACAGAACCCATGCTGGGATGCCAGCAAAAATAAGGCAAGTCTAGACCCAGCGACAGGCACTCCTGCAACAGATTGTTACCGGGGTTTACCTCGTGCTCCACCCCATCAATAACAATTTTCGCCATCAGTTACTCCAAGCATAGCTAGACAACACTGAAATTATCAGTGCTTATAGCTACAGCGCTTCTGTGTGATATGTTTTTCGAAATCTTCTTTAAAGTATTTTAATCCACTACCCAATGGCGCAGTGGCGCCAGGCGCTAATGCACAAAATGTTCTACCCGGCCCCAGATAAGTGACGTGATCATGTAGAATCTGCAAGTCCTTTTCGCTGCCCTCTCCATTCTCGAAATCACGGAAGATCTGATCGACCCAAGGTAAGCCATCGCGACACGGTGTGCAGAATCCACAGGACTCGTGCGCAAAGAACTTCATAAGATTTCCCACCATCCCTACGGGGCAAGTTTTATCATCTAGTACAATCATTGTGCCAGTAGCTAGCCTACTACCTACTTTCGCGATCTCGTCGTAGTCTAGTGTTATGTCCAAATGTTCCGGAAGCATGAAATCGGTTGAACCACCACCGGGAAGAAAGCCTTTAAGCTCTAGGCCATCCTGCATTCCGCCGGCATAGCCTTCTAACAATTCTCTTATAGGCAAACCAAGTGGCAATTCCCAGCAGCCTGGCGTCTTCACCTTGCCGCTAACACCGAATAGCTTGGTGCCGTGATCGTTACCCTTTGTCAATCCGTGATACCAGTCATTACCGTAGGTCAAAATTCCGGGCAAGTTACATATGGTTTCTACGTTGTTGACGATAGTTGGCTTTCCCCAAAGTCCACTTACCTGCGGAAATGGTGGCTTGGCACGAGGGTTAGCTCGCTTACCCTCTAAGGCATTCAGCAAGGCCGTTTCTTCGCCGCAGATATATCGGCCAGCACTCGTGTGCATAATGATATCGAGATCGAAACCGGTGCCGAGGATGTTCTTACCGATATAGCCTTTCTCGTACGCCTCTTTAATCGCCTTGCGCAGAGCCTGATCAGAAACCGTGTATTCGCCGCGTAAGAAAATATAGGCCTTACTGGCCTGAATCGTGTAGGCGGCGATAATCATGCCTTCTAGCATTAGGTGTGGGTCGCCCTCCATCAGCAGCCTGTCTTTAAAAGTACCCGGCTCCATCTCGTCAGCATTGACAACCAAATATTTCTGCTTGGGAGAGTTATCTCCTCGAGGCACAAAACTCCATTTCAAACCGGTTGGAAAGCCTGCGCCGCCTCTACCTTTTAGCCCAGAGCCTTTTACCAACTCTAGTACATCTTCTGGGCTCAAGCCTTTCGCGATAGCATGCACACTCTGATAGCCATCGTTCGCCTCATAGGCGGCGATGTCCAGCGGCGGGCGAGACATATCAATATTCTTTGTTAATGGGTTTGCTACCACGTAAGTATCCGTTTAATCCTATTTGTTCTTATAGTCTGCGATGATTGAATCAATCTTTTCGGGTGTCAGGTTTCTATGTAGATCCGGGCCCACCATCATTACCGGCGCCCTGTCGCAGTCTCCTAAACAGGGAACTGGAATCAGCGTAAAGTCGCCGTCTTGCGTTGTCTCCCCGTAGTCGATAGCAAGCTGCTCCTTGATATGGCCCTTAATGCTTTCGCAGCCCATGATCCAACAACTTACGCTGTCGCAGAATAAAATAACGTTCTTGCCCACTTTCTGGCGATATACCAAGTTAAAGAACGTCGCCACTCCTTCCAAGTCAGCGGCGGGAATATCCAAGTACTTTGCAATACCAAGAAGACTCTCGTCAGAAACCCAGCCCTGGTGTTTTTGCACAATTTTCAGCGCTTCCAGCCCGACCGCTCTCTTGTCGGGATACAAAGTCATCTCGTGTTCGATCTCCGCGATTTCCTGAACGGACAACTTACGAGCTTTATTCGCTGTGCTTGCTATTACTTGCTGACTCATTTGTCTCTTTGCTTCTCTCTTTTTTTCTGCGCACTAACTATTTTCTATCTGTCTTTCTATCTGTCTACATCCGCCATAACGAAATCGATACTCGCGATGATAGCGATGAGGTCCGCGACCATAAAACCTCGCGATATCTCCGGAATCATCTGCAGATGGGCAAACGATGGTGTTCGTATCCGTGTCCTATAAGAAGTCGTGCTGCCGTCACTCACGAGATAATAGCTATTAATACCCTTCGTCGCCTCGACCGCCATTGTCACTTCATTTGGAGGAATTACCGGCCCCCAACTAACACTTAAGAAATGGTTAATCAGCGTCTCGATATCCTGCATCGTGTTTTCTTTACGCGGAGGTGTTGTCAGCGGGTGATCTGACTTGTAATGGCCCGACGGCATATTGTCCATGCACTGCTTAATGATGCGCAGACTCTGACGCATCTCTTCAACGCGTATTGCACAGCGATCATAAGAGTCACCATTGACGGCAATAGGCACGTCGAAGTCGAAGTTTTCATACCCGCTGTAAGGGCGCTGTTTGCGGAAATCCCATTCCAGGCCCGTGGCTCTTAAACCTGCACCGGTCACACCCCAGTTAAGCGCCTCTTTTGTGTCATATACACCGACGCCCTGAGTTCGCCTCTTCAGGATGCCGTTGTTCATTACCATGGAGTCGTATTCGTCTAGTCGAGCTGGCATGAAATCCAACAGCTCTTGAATGCGCTTTTCCCAGCCATTCGGTAAGTCCTGTGCTACACCACCGATTCGAAACCAACCCGGATGCATACGCGCGCCACAGATGGATTCTATAATGTTGAAAATGCGTTCGCGTTCGACAAACATATAGAAAATCGGAGAGAGCTGCCCTACGTCCTGAGCAAAAGTGCCATAGAACAAGAGATGACTACAGATTCGAAACATTTCACAGAGCATGACGCGGATAACCTTCACCCGCTCCGGCACCTCGATGCCAGCCATCTTCTCTACTGCCATGACATAGGGCAGATTGTTCAGGACCCCACCTAGGTAGTCGATACGATCCGTGTAAGGAATATAAGTATGCCAGGATTGCCGCTCGCCCATCTTCTCGGCGCCACGATGGTGGTAGCCAATATCTGGCACGGCATCTACTAGAATCTCTCCGTCCAGCTGCAGGGCAATGCGAAAGGCTCCGTGCACACTAGGATGATTAGGGCCCAAATTGAGAAACATGAATTCCGAGTTCTCAGACTCCCTTTTCATACCCCAATCTTCTGGTTTAAATTTTAGCGCTTCTTGCTCGTAGTCCAATTGGTCATCATCAAGTGTGAATGGCTCCATCTCAGTTGCGCGGGCTGGATGCTCCTTACGCAGCGCATGGCCCTTCCAAGTTGGAGGCAGCACGATGCGACAGAGATTCGGATGACCATCGAACTGGATGCCAAACATGTCCCAGGCCTCACGCTCGTACCAATTCGCGTTGGGCCATAGCCGCACAATACTAGGAATACTTAAATCGCTATCCTGAAGGGCAACCTTGATGCGAAAGTCGCAATTCCCAGAGAATGACATGAGGTGATAGACTACTGTGAACTCGCTATCTGGCTGACCATCTCGGTTAGAACGGAGTCGCTCATCAATAGCGGTAAGATCGAACAGCATCTCGAAGCGCGGGGTCGTCTCATCTCTGAGCGCACGCAACACGATATCTATACTTTGCCGCTCAATCCACACCGTCGGCATGCCATCGCAAGTAACCTGTTCAGTCACTATGAGATTGCCATGCATTTGGCGCAGCTGTACCAAGGCGGCTGACACTTGGCCAGTAGATCGGCTATTATTTCCTGTGTTCGATATCACTATATTTTACTTAAACTATCCGTTTTAATTATTCGTTTTAATGCCCATTTTTAAACATCATTTGGCGAACGAAGCTCGGTCGCAGCGATCCTATCTGGCGAACGCACGATACGCTGTACAGGGTCCGCTTCCTTTTGAATAATGCCCTGATCATTGATCACCCAGCTCAGTGGCCGCCGCTGCCTACCAATCGATTCCTGCAGCAATATCAATCCCTGCAGCAAGGCCTCGGGGCGTGGCGGACAACCAGAAACATAGACATCCACGGGCAGGAACTTGTCCACGCCCTGTACCACCGAGTAAATGTCGTACATACCCCCGGAATTAGCGCAAGAACCCATGGAAATAACCCATTTCGGCTCAAGCAGCTGTTCATATAGAAGCTTCACAACAGGCGCCATCTTGCGGAACACAGTGCCCGCAATAACGATCATGTCAGCCTGTCTAGGCGTGCCACGAATCACCTCTGCGCCGAATCTAGCTAGGTCGTGGCGACTGGTAAACGCAGTGGCCATCTCCACATAACAGCAAGAAAGACCGAAATTGAAGGGCCAGATGGAGTTCTTCCGACCCCAGGACACCATATCCTCCAGATTCGCCATAACCACATTGCGCCGGATAAATTCGTCCATGGCACTGCCACCTGGCTGAGGCGACGAGGCATCTTCTGCTTTCTGTAGCTCCCAACTCATAATTTGAATTCCTTTTTGTTGGTCACGCCTCCAGGTCCAGAAAGGGTTTTCAATTCCCGTTTCTGCGTGAGCGTGCGCCAATCAAGCGCTCCGATGCGCCATAGATAGAACAAGGCCGCGACTAAAATGAAGATAAATACTGAGATTTCGATAAAACCAAGCCAACCCGCCTCCCTAACCGCCACAGCCCAAGCAAAGAGAAAGACAACTTCTAGATCAAAGATAATAAATAATATCGCCGGCAAGTAGAAATGAACTGAGATTCGAAATTGTGCGCTGCCCACAGAGACAATGCCTGACTCAAATGGTAAATTTTTGGAGTGGGCAGTAATGCGCTGCCCAAGGAAATAGGAAAGCCCAAGCATGATAACCACGACGGCCAGCACCAAGGCGAAGTAAAAAAGAAACGGCCTCAAGCCGTCTAGCATTTCGTTAGGTAATTCCAAGCACTTAACTCCAAACATCTCGACAAGCTTTAGGCCTTTGGCCTACCGGATCCACATTGAATCATTAATACGACTACGCAATAGCGATCCCTTAATGCCTATCTTTCAACACTCAACATATCAAGCATCAGCCTGCGAAAATGTCCGCACAGCAGAAGGCAACAACCAGAGTAATTCTAAATTTATCAGAGATTATGAGTGATGTTCGCCCACCAGCATGATTCATAAAAGAGCCATAAACTTTGGCAGAGATTGCCGGGGGCTGCATGTCACTACCCATAGAGATCAATCGCTCTTTATGAGAGCCCGTTAGCTGGCCGTGTTCCAAAAAACCATAACGAAGTGATGGTGGTCAGACCTAGATTATGGGCTCTCATTAATACTATTTGAAATCTTAATAGCATCCTGCTTTTCTTAAATCGTGAAATAACTGCGATCAGATCTGCCAATAAATATGGCAGGAAATTTACACGGATAGTCTCGCGATAGCAAGTATTTTATCGCTCTAAACGCACGCAGGAAGCGGCCTGTAAGAAATCAGGGATTCACTTTAAATGCAATTGATTCGCAATTGGAATTAGTGCAGCGACTGCATTTCTTTCCAGTTCTCGTAGCCCTCAAGCTAATCATCTCGTTCATCTTTCAAGCTCTTCACTATTCTGCTGCGAGTTAGCTTTCACCTCATCGTCCACCTAAAGCAAACCGATATATTTTCCATCATCACCTATTAACAGATGACGACCGCGACGACTAAAAGATTTATCTATCCGCTTGAAGACCTGCTCTTCGATGAAGATGCCGCTAAAAAATCCTATTCAAGCCATCAAGTGCAGCGGTCCGATAGGCTTCCGCCATGGTCGGGTAGTTAAATGTTGTGTTGAGAAAATATTTCATTGAATTCGCTGGAGCCGGCTGGCGCATGATCGCCTGACCGATATGCACAATCTCCGATGCCTGATCGCCGAAGCAATGAATTCCTAATAGCTCCAATGTCTCAAAATGAAAAATCAGCTTCAGCATCCCCACCTGTTCACCTGTAATCTGGGCCCGCGCAGTATTTTTAAAGAAGGCCTTACCAACCTCGTAAGGTATTTTCTGCTCAGTTAGTTCCTGCTCAGTTGCTCCCAGCGTGCTTATCTCCGGAATCGTATAAATTCCCGTTGCAACCTGCTCAACGTGATAACACTCTTCTGGCGCCGCAATCGCATTGCTCGCAGCCCTCCCCTGATCATAGGCTGCACCTGCGAGTGAGGGCCAACCAATAACATCACCCGCAGCATAAATATTTTCAACTGACGTCTGATATTGCTTATTCACAGATATCTGATGCCTGCTGTTTGTAGTCAGCCCTATCACATCAAGGCCAAGGTTCTTGGTATTTCCGCTTCTGCCATTCGCCCAGAGCACTATATCGCTGCGAATCTTCTTACCTGACTTGAGATAGGTAACGATGCGATCGTCACTGCACTCCATTTTCTCAAATTCTTCATTATGGCGACTACGCACTCCGAGGTTACGCAAATGATAACTCAGCGCATCGGCTATCTCAGTATCGAGAAAAGTCAACAGGCCTGAAGCGGGATTTATTAACTCTACTTTGCAGCCGAGCCCCCCAAAAATAGAAGCATATTCACAACCAATGACACCCGCGCCCATGACAGTCACCTTACGCGGCGAGTAGTCCATATTTAGAATTGTGTCACTATCGAATACACGTTCATGCGAAAAGTCGACGCCTGGCGGATGATATGGGCTAGATCCTGTAGCAATTACAAAGCTCATAGCAGATAACTTCTTACGCTTCCCAACAAGCTTGATCGTATTATTGTCTAGAAAGCTTGCCCGCCCTTTGTATATAGGTATGTGGTTTCTGTCGTAGAAATCAGTGCGCATTTTTACTTGCTCATAGACGACGCGACCTGCATGTTTCGATACTTGCTGAAAACTTAGTTTTCTCGCGTTACCCAAATCTCTAAACATCGGATTAGCATTAAACTGCATGACTTCTTTAACTGAATGACGGAGCGCTTTCGAGGGTATGGTCCCATAATGAGTACAACTGCCACCAACAAACTCAAGGTCACATACGACAGCAACGGTGCGCCCTTTCTTCTTGGCATTCATGGCGGCAGCCTCACCCGCGGGGCCACTACCTATAACTATGATATCAAAGTGCTCTTTTTGCATGGAGGCTCTCGGAGTATTCTTCCAATTAATTATGGAGGCAGGGTAGAGTTGGTTTCTGCAAGTTGGCGGCGCGGAGAAGGGGGGGGGATTCCTCCAACTAGTTACGGTGCTCTATCATAGCTTGTTCTCCTCCAGAAGGTTCGGAGTTCTATTTAGAATAGCACTCACGCCTTTTGTAGGCTCAACACCATATATTTTACACTCTTTCATCCTAACACATTGCTCATTCCCCGACAGGAATCCTGAACAGGTTTCCGACCCAACAACACGACGACCGCCTAATCGGAATCACCACAGCCATAAGCAGGAATGTAATTAAAAAAATCGTTATTTCCAATATCGTCCTATTGTAAATCGCTTCCAAGATAACGGTTGAATTCAGCACTAACATAATCTTCGAATCCGCCTCCATCACTCTTGTAGATGAAATAGACCGCCTGCTCTTGTCTCGATGCTAAATCTTCAGCAGCATCGGGCCCCAAAATCATATACGTTGTTGCAAGCGCATCTGCACGCGCCGCAGATTCGTCAATTACATATGCCGCTGCCAAATCATGGGTAACAGGCCTGCCATTTCGAGGATCAATCTCATGGGAGTAGCGCCGCCCTTCTTCCTCGAAATAATTTCTATAGTCTCCAGAACCCGCTATAGCTATATTATCGCCACGACTATAGAAAATCTGATAGAGCTGAGAGACCCCATCTACAGGGGCCTCTATTGCTGGAACCCAGCTTTCGCCGCCGGGCTTCAAGCCCTTAATCTTTAATTCACCCCCTATTTCCAGGAAGTAATTATCTACGCCGGCCTGATCTAGATATTCAGCTAGCTGATCCACGGCATAGCCCTTCGCTATAGCGCTCAGGTCAACGTATATATCGCGCGTCTTCCAAATCTCATGACTAGAGGGGCTAATCCGCAGAAACTGGAAACCTACTCGCCCCCTTTCTCCATTTATTTGCGACTGCGTAGGAACCGTCTCGAACACGGCCAGATCAGTACCGAAGCCCCAGAGATTTACCAGCGGACCCACGGTAACATCGAAGGCACCACCGCTAAGAGCAGAAATCTCCTGCGCCATCAGCAAGACCTCCATCATTGCGGAGGAGGCAACAAAGGGAATATTGACTCCATGACGATTGAATTGGGATAGCTCAGAATTGCTAGCGTAAGTGGAAAAGATTTCGGTATCTAGCTGCTTTAATAACTCGCTAATATCTACAGCAAAATCTTCTGCCGCAATATCCTTGGGCATATCCACGATCTGAACCTTATAGCTCGTACCCATGGTGAGACCATTCAACTGCTGAATACCATCGCCACCGATAAAGTAAAAAATCCATCCTAGAACAAAGCTTAGGAAGATTGCCGTGAGACTATGACGTTTGAGTGATTTTTTCATGCTGGATAACCCATTACACTCTTGGCAGTGTTACGCGGGTCTCTGCGTTTCTGCTAAGAGAATTCACCATCGAGTTGATAGGCATCATAGTGCCATGCAGCTTGGGCACTCCATTGGATAGATCTAAACCCCTAAAATAATTAGCTTGAGCCAGCTAATGCGGAAAAATGACAGCTATCGCTATTCCTCTAAAGGATATTGCTGATAAATGATGCCTGCCATTTTATAGACCATTCTTCCTACCTGACAACAGTAGCCAAATTCATTGTCGTACCAAAGGTAAAGAACTACATGGTTGCCGTTAACGATGGTGGCATTGCTATCCACAATACCTGCCTCTCTGCTGCCCACAAAATCACTAGACACGGCATCTGGAGACTCCGTGTAGCTGATCTGATTCTGCAACTTGGAGTTCAGAGCGATATCGCGCAGAAACTCATTGAGCTCTTCACGTGTGGTTCCCTTCTCCAGCGTTAAATTCATTATCGCCATAGAAACGTTTGGAATTGGCACACGGATCGCATTCCCGGTCAATTTTCCTTCAAGCTCAGGGATGGCCTTGACTACTGCCTTCGCCGCACCAGTTTCTGTCAACACCATATTCAATGCAGCAGAGCGACCACGGCGACTGCCTGTGTGGTAGTTGTCGATCAGATTCTGATCATTCGTATAAGCATGAACTGTCTCTACGTGTCCCATCACGATGCCAAACCTGTCATTTACTACTTTCAGTACCGGCGCGATCGCATTAGTGGTGCACGAAGCGGCAGTGAGGATAGTATCGTCAGCTGAGATTTGATCATCGTTAATACCATAGACGATATTCTTCATATTGCCCTTGCCCGGAGCAGTGAGCAGCACCTTCGCCGCACCTTTAGCCTCTAAGTGCCGCGAAAGACCGGCCTCGTCACGCCACATGCCGGTGTTATCGATGATCATCGCGTCTTCGATACCGTATTGGGTATAGTCGATCTCCTCAGGGGAATTCGCATAGATAACCTTGATCTCGTTACCGTTGGCGATAAGACTGTTACTCTGCTCATCGACGCGCAGCGTTCCTTGAAAGGCACCGTGCACAGAATCATTCATGAACAGACTTGCCCGTTTCTGCAGATCGCCTTCGCCCCCAGGTCTTACTACTATAGCCTTAAGCTGCATAATCTCTGCAGTACTTGTTCGCTCGATAAGCAAGCGAGCCATCAGTCTGCCGATTCGCCCAAAACCGTATAGCACTACATGCTGGCATTTCTTGATGGGCTTCTCGTTCACTCCATCTAAGTAAGCCAACTCGCCCCGAACAAATTCGTCTACATCCTGGGCGGCGCCTCCTTTGTCTTCCTGGTGCTCCATGAAGCGGACGGTCAGCTTGCCCAAATCAATTTGTACGTGCCAAAGATCCAGTTTCGCCAACGCCATTAGCACGGGATGAGATTCAAATTCCGACATCTCGTTACGTTCTATCTGACGAACGAAGCGATGTGCCTTCATAATAAAAGTCACAGACCGGTTATGCAGAGGCCTACCGTAGATATACATACCTACATTTCGCTGAGTAAATAGCCTACCGATAACAGGAATCATTTCCTGCACTAGTGCTTCACGCTGTTTCCAGTCGCCGAAGTAATCATCTACATTTGGACGGACCACAAATACCCCTTTCTATGTCGGTAAATCGATGAATTTGAAACGCGGCTATTATCTTGTGAAAGCATATTCAGTGCAACCGAAGTGGCACTATCTAGGACCTAGTAGGGCGGAATATATTCGAGCCTGCTTAGTAGCATAAATTGTTATACAATTACTGGCTATTTTCGAGGTAGTACCTACCCCCCCCCGAGAACCCACATAATTCTTATTCCGCGAAGCCGAACTGCAGCATCCATGACGAATATTTATAATCCTCCGCTGCCGCAAGATACGCATTTTGCCAGTCACTGGCAGCAAACTTTCGGCTGCGCAACCAGCCTCGCACTTGCCAATGCGGCAGCTAATAGCGAAGGGCCGCTGCTGCTGATCTGTCAAGATAATGAATCGGTGGAGCAGTTTAAGCGAGAGCTTCGCTACTTTTGCGGAAAATTACCGAATCGAACTAACCCTCTGCAGGTTTTCAGTTTTCCTGATTGGGAGACATTGCCATATGACAACTTCTCTCCACATCAGGATATCGTTTCTGATCGCCTGAGCGCACTGTATCACCTGCCTGATCTTCAGCAGGGCATTCTAGTGACATCGATAGGCAGTTTGATGCACAAACTGCCTCCGAGGAAATACATTCGCGGTAATAGCCTCGATCTAGTCGTAGGGCAGCAGCTATCTATTCAAACTATGCGGTCGCAGCTTGTGGATGCCGGATATCTGGCCGTAGACTCGGTCTTCGAGCATGGTGAGTTCGCGGTTCGGGGCTCGATACTAGATATCTATCCCATGGGGAGTCGCTTTCCCTATCGAATCGATTTGCTAGACGACGAGATAGAAACCCTGCGCATCTTTAATCCCGAGACACAGCGCTCAGACCAGAGAATCGAACAGATACGTCTATTACCCGGACGCGAATACCCGCTCGATGCCAGGGGCATTACGGCCTTTCGTAGTAATTTTCGCGAGAAGTTCGATGTCGACCTGCGTCAGTGCCCACTCTATCAAGACGTTAGCGACGGCATCAGCTCTCCCGGCCTTGAGTATTACCTCGCTCTGTTCTACGAGCGCTTGGACTCGCTATTCAATTTCCTGCCTGCTAATACTACCTACTGCAAGATTGGCGACCTCGCCGGCGCAGGACAAAATTTCTGGCAGGATATCCAGCGGCGCTATGAGGACCGGCAGATTGATCAATACCGACCGATCTTGCCGCCTGTCGACATCTTCCTAACAATCGACACTGTGTTATCGGACCTCAAAAAATTCAAGCAGATAAGCTTTGCCTCAACCAGCACTGCCGTCTCGCTGCAGAGCCTGCGCCTGCCGGAGCTGAGCAGTGACATAAAACTGAAGACGCCCTTCGCTGCAGTCGAACAATTCATAGAGCAGAACCCCGAGCAGCGCGTCTTATTCTGTGCAGAATCCGCCGGCAGAAGAGAAACACTGCTAGAGGTACTCAAACAAATACAAATCAAGCCAGAGCAATTCGAGCACTTGCAGAATTTCGTAGACTCCACTTCCTCCTGCGGCATTATCGTCGCCCCGCTCGATCAGGGGCTCTGGCTGGAAGATAAGAAGCTGCTGCTAATTACAGAAGCGCAGTTATTCGGCAATCGAATCGCACAGCGACGTAGGCGCAACAAGAAACAGAGCGATACCGATTTCATTGTAAAGAGCCTAACCGAATTGAGCATTGGCGATGCGGTTGTGCACCTAGACCACGGCGTGGGTCGCTATCTCGGCCTGCAGACCATCAATACCGATGGCCAGGATACTGAATTCCTCACTCTGGAATACGCGAGTGCAGCAAAACTGTATGTGCCCGTGTTGTCGTTGCACCTCATTAGTCGCTACGGCGGCGCCGAACAGGACACCGCACCACTAAATCATCTCGGTAGCGACCAGTGGCTGAAAACACGGCGCAAGGCTGCTGAGAAGATTCGCGATGTTGCCGTCGAGCTGTTAGATATCTATGCACAACGCGAAGCAAAAATAGGTTACAAATACGATTGGAGCACAGAAGAATATGACAAGTTTGTTTCAAGTTTTCCCTTCGAAGAGACTGCCGATCAAGAGAATGCTATTGAAGCAGTATTAGACGACATGAAAAACGGTCGATCTATGGATCGGCTGGTATGCGGCGATGTAGGCTTCGGCAAGACCGAGGTAGCCATCAGAGCCACCTTCGTAGCCGTGCAAAATAGTAAGCAGGTTGCCATGCTGGTGCCCACAACTCTGCTTGCGCAGCAACACTATGAAAGTTTTAAAGACAGGTTCGCAGACTGGCCGATCGTGATTGAGGTTATCTCTCGCTTTAAGTCAACGAGCGAGCAGAGCGAGACCCTAAAGAAGGTCGCGGCTGGAAAAGTCGATGTACTGATCGGCACCCATAAACTACTGCACGGCGATATCGACTACAGCAATCTAGGCATGCTGATTATTGACGAGGAGCATCGCTTCGGTGTGCGCCAGAAAGAAAAGCTCAAATCGATTCGCGCCAATGTAGACATCCTGACCCTTACCGCCACACCCATACCAAGAACGCTTAACATGGCGCTTGCCGGTATACGCGATCTCTCGCTTATCGTCACACCACCAGCACGCCGATTATCGGTAAAGACATTTGTTCGCCAAGAACAAGATAGCTTAGTCGTAGAGGCTGTTTCTCGTGAGTTGCTGCGAGGAGGTCAAGTCTTCTACCTACATAACGAAGTGAAATCCATAGAAGCCACCGCCGAGCACCTGCGCAATATCGTTCCGCAGGCTCGTATCTGTGTCGCCCATGGACAGATGCCGGAACGCGATCTAGAAAAAGTCATGGCTGATTTTTATCACAAGCGCTATAACATTTTGGTTTGCACGACCATTATCGAAACCGGCATCGATATCCCTAGCGCGAACACCATCCTTATCCATCGCGCCGATAAGTTCGGTCTAGCTCAGTTACATCAACTGCGCGGCAGAGTAGGCCGTTCACATCATCAGGCCTATGCCTACCTACTCTTACCAAATGACGGCAAAATCAGCACAGATGCAAACAAGCGTATTGAGGCTATTCAGTCTGCGTCAACTCTCGGCGCCGGTTTTACCCTTGCCAGTCATGACCTCGAAATTCGAGGCGCTGGAGAACTGCTAGGCGATGAACAGAGTGGCCACATGCAGAAGATTGGTTTCTCGTTATACACGGAGATGCTGGAACAGGCAGTCGCCGCGATCAAATCTGGTCGTCGCCCGGATCTGGATATAGATCTCAGCAAGTCCATCGAAGTTAATCTGCGCATACCGGCACTAATACCAGAAGTTTATCTTCCTGACGTGCATCTGCGCCTGATCATGTACAAACGAATTTCCGGCTCTCTAGACAACGATGACCTGAGGGAGCTTCAGGTGGAGATGATCGATCGCTTTGGCCTATTGCCAGAACCACTTAAATTATTGTTTCGCGTCACACAGCTGAAATTGAATGCAGAAAAATACGGCATTAAAAAAATCGATGCGAACGTGAAGACTGGCCGCATCGAGTTCAAAGCGCAGACACCAATAGATCCCATGTCTCTGGTGGAGATGATCCAGAACGACCCGCAGACCTACAAGCTGGGCGGCGCCAACAGCCTGCAATTCACCCACAATTGCGATGAGGGCGCTGATAAACTGGACTTCATCAATGAATTACTGGATAACTTCAAACTTATGAAACCCAAGGCGGCCTAAGCCAGACTCTTCATGCAGCACTTGCTAAACAAGTACCCCCTTCTCTCACTAAACCCTGTGCCCGCGACAATGTGGGCGTTATCCTGTGCTCTGCTGTCTGCCCTACTCCTTTCGATTTCCACCTCGGCACAAGGCCAGACATCGCAGCGCTGGTTTCAGATCGAAGTGTCTATCTTCAGCAACGAATCACTTGCCGATAGGGACGAAGAGCACTGGCAAACTGAATCCAACGAACTAAACTACCCAAATCCATTGCGCAGACTAGGCCAACTTAGCGACCTGCTGATTACCGAACAAATGATCGCCGACGCGATTGCCGAATCCTCCGAGCAGGATTCCCTCTCTACCAAAGAAGAAGCAACCATAGAAATTGACGCAGAAGCCTTGGCGGCTATAGAGCGCCTTGCGCAGATACTACCCACTGGGCCGCAGCCTGCTAGCACCGAAGGTGAATTCAAGTTCCCCGATTTCTTGAGAGACCCTCACCTGCAACTGACTCCCGATAACAGCGATTTTGAACAGACTAATCGCGCGCTCGAACGCTCTGCGGAACATCGACTCCTGTTTCACGGACTGTGGCGCGAATCAGTTGCGGACCCAGCAGATGCGATACCCTTATATGTTCAAGGTGGATTGCGGTTTGATGATCAATACGAACTGCAGGGGGCAATCACTTTGCGATTTAACGAGAACAGAGACCGACTCGTCATCGACAGCAATCTGTGGTTGACCGAATACAGTGCGTCGGCCGATTTTGAAAGCGAATGGCAACTACCAGCGATTCCGGAGGCGATGAAGACCGATTTAGATTCGCTAACCAGAGACGAACAGGGCTTACAGTATGGAATCAATCGCGTTTTTCATATGGAGCAGAGTCGGGAGATGCGCAGCAATCAATTCCACTATATTGATCATCCAGCGATTGGCATCGTTATACTCGTAAAGCCTATTGATGTGCCGCCTCTTGTAGTGCCCGAATTCGAATTCGATTTTGAAGAAGCGAACTAGTTCAGCTTTCTGCTCTCATCTATCAACTCTGCTGAACGATTTCGATAATCACGGCAGAAATAAATTCCATACCGCCCTCTAACACTAGATGTATGTCTTCAAGGGTAATGGGCGCCTCCGACAGGCCCGCCGCCCAATTAACTGAGAGCGCTAGACTCGCATATTCGATTTCCAATTCACGAGCTAGCGAGGCTTCCGGCATGCCAGTCATGCCTACCATGTCACATCCATCCTGAGCCAAGCGCCGAATTTCTGCGGCCGTCTCTAACCTCGGCCCCTGCGTGCAGGCATAGGTACCACTGTTCATGACTTCGTAGCTCGTTTTCGAGTGAGAGTTAACCGTCTTCGCGGCCTCTAAGATGCGCTTACGAATAGATTCGCTATAGGGATTGGTGAAGTCGATGTGATGCACGGCCTTCAACTTTCCGTCGTAGAACGAAACGTCACGTGAATGGCTGTAGTCGATTAATTGATCTGGCACAGCAGCAGATCCCGGCAGGAAATCGCCGCGAATGGCACCCACCGCATTTACTGCAACAATCTCAGTAACACCCAAATCCGAAAGTGCCGCAATATTCGCGCGGTAGTTAATTTCATGAGGTGGGACCTTGTGGTCAGCGCCATGACGCGGCAGAAAAATGAACTCTTTATCGCCACTACCGAATCGCACAAGACGAACTTTAGCGTGGGCGTAGCGCGTCTTTATGGCGACTTTTTCTAACTGCTCGAAGCCCTGTAGTTCCGACAGGCCGGTTCCACCAATTATCGCTAACATTACAAATCTCGATTGAATCTGGGCTGTGAACATACGACACCTATCCAGCTAAGGCAAATACAGCGGCATAGCTAGAAGTCCCGTTAGCAAAGAAAGCAGAACAGTGGGCATTACTGAATAAGGAATGTAAAAAATAGAGGAAAGCTACATAGCCAGAGGAAATATTCAGCGAGGTTTCCATCCTCTGGCTCGGTAATCGATATCTAGGCGAGCCAACTAAGACTTGGCGAAGACTGGTTTTATCGAGTAGCCTCCTTATTATTCACAAAACTTGAGGGTTTACCAAACCTCAAACGCCACTTACGAGTAGATATGCAATACA
>JAPKAI010000187.1 GCA_028825335.1 Gammaproteobacteria bacterium
TGCAGGCGCTCATTTCTTTTAATCGAGAGCTCGGTAACGATGAGCTGGTGAGAATTTATACGAGTAAACTTGCTGTTCCCAGGTAGTCATGGCGCGTGATTGAACGTTAGTGTGTGCTGTTAGATGAAGCTTCAAAGTTTCGGATTGAACAAAATATGACGACCCGTAAGATCAAAAGCTGCAAAAGTCGTCTCAGTAGGCCGCGACAATAAAGTCTGACAACGAAATGGTCTGAGTCTGGACTATAGAATTCACGCTCGCATAGAAAGTAGATTAGCTCTCCAATGGAAAAACACCCAAGCGATCAAGAGAATCCACGTTACGCCTGGCTGATGGTGGCTGTCGTTTTTACGATCAGTGCGTTGGCATTCGGAGCTCTGGGCTCCATTTCGGTATTTCTGAAACCGCTCGCCTCGGAATTTGGGTGGGGCCGAGGGCAGACTTCGCTTGGATACACCACTATCTCATTTTCATCGGCCGTCTTTGGCATTCTCTGGGGGTTCGTTGCAGATCGCTATGGTACGAGATGGTTTGGCGTTGTTGCGGCTATCGTTATGTCCTTTAGTCTTTTTATGCTGAGCCGACAAGAATCCATCTCTGAGTTCTATGCTTACTATTTTTTGTTCGGTGCATTTGGTACAGCAATGGCCACAACGCCGCTCTATGCAAACGTCGGTTTCTGGTTTCGGATGAACCCGGGACTCGCTTTAGGTATTACGGCAGCGGGTGGCGCCGTTGGCCAGGCGCTGGTCCCGTATCTATGTGGTTTGAGTATTATGGCCTACGGTTGGCAGGCGACGTACGAGCATCTCGCCATCAGCTACCTGATCATCGCGCTGCCGATCGGGTTCCTCATCAGGGAGTCGCCCTGGCGTGAGCGAGTAAGGCTCGAACCAGATGCTGAGGTTCGACATTTCCCGTTGTCTGAAATAGAGGTCATTGCCTGGATAAGTGTTGCAGTGATCTTCTGCTGTAATTGTATGGCCGTACCGATCGTACATCTTGTGCCGATGCTGACTGACCAGGGCAACACCCTTGAATATGGGACAAGAGCCTTATTCATCTTGATGATAGCGGGTGCCCTTGGTCGCATCGTGGGCGGCAGGCTGGCCGATATGATTGGTGCTTTACCTGCATACATACTGATGTCCTTAGGCCAGACTATTTCTGTCATGTGGTTTCCTCAGGTGGAAGGTACAACAGCCTTATACTTGCTCGCAATCTTCTTTGGATTTACCTATTCAGGGGTGATGTCCTGCATTCTGATCTGTACTCGTATGATGGTCAGCCCCAGATTTGCGGGTCGCGCCATGTCGATCACTTCCTTCTTCGGTTGGGGTGGTATGGGGATGGGCGGTTTTTTGGGCGGATACTTCTACGACGTGACCGGAAACTACGAGTGGTCATTCGGTTTTGCGAGTGCAGCAGGAGTTGTGAACCTTATTGTGCTGACGCTGTTCTATTTACGTCTCAGAGACAGGATTAAAGCAGTTCTCTCGAGATCCCTGTAAAGAGTCTGTAGTGGCACTCAACCTGTTTCAGTTTAATACTCTGGCTCAGTATTGGCCGGAAGACCCTGAATACGAGACTCCGGAAGCTAGCGCCACCGGAGAACAAGCCTACTCAAGATATGGCGCCATAGCGGGAAAATATATTGTCGGGTTGGGTGGCACGGTGATTATTAGTACACCTGAATAAGATCAGGCGTTACCTGCGTCATTGTGTAGCATCGTATTTTAGGGAAAACGGTAATATCGTTTCTTCAGGCTGCATGTCAGTTGTCCATCGCACTTAAGTGTGCGTTTGATGCAACCAAGTCAATAATCAATCGATATCGGGCATTTTTATTCCAGACCGTTACCGGCTGCAGGCAGAAGGTATTGACTGGTTAGCTGGCAACCGGACAAAAGCGGATATGATGATGAACGTCAGATTACTTCTTGGTGTTTATGTCTTGGCAGTCGAAGTGATGCCATCAATCCGACAACACCCATGGCGCTCGAAAGCAGAAATGCCAGGGTAAATGAGCCGCTTAGGTCTGCAATAAAACCGCCTATTGGTGGCGCGATGGTTTGAGCGATGCCAAACGTCAAGGTAGCTGCTGCGAAGCTTGGCCCAT
>JAPKAI010000108.1 GCA_028825335.1 Gammaproteobacteria bacterium
GGAAATTCCCTTAATAATTGAGGCAGTTAGGTCACAAATACCTTGTGAACCGGCGCCTACACTCGCTATTATTCAAGACCTTGATGGACAAGCAAGAAAACTATCTAAAGAATTGATATTAAAGGATTTCTATCGTGGAGCTAGTGCTTAGACCTAACTCTACGACGAATATTTATGATAATTGAAATTTTAATAAGCGTTATGGCACTCCTGGTGACCCTTGGCATACTGGTTACTATCCACGAGTTTGGTCATTTTTGGGTTGCTAGGCGCTGCGGCGTAAAGGTGCTTAAGTTTTCCATAGGCTTTGGCAAGGCAGTCAAGACATGGACTGGTAAGGATGGCTGTGAGTACATTATCGCGCCAATTCCGCTGGGCGGCTACGTTAAAATGCTGGGCCAGGAAGACACCACCGTTGTCGATTCAAGCCGCTTGAGTGCGAGCCAGCGCGAGTGTTCATTTGCCTGCAAACCATTGTGGCAGAGAATGGCGATCGTAGCCGCTGGGCCTATCGCGAATTTCTTGTTGGCGATATTCGTTTTCTGGCTGATTAATATTTCTTATGGAGTTTCCGGCATTGCGCCGGTGGTGAACAACGTAATCGAAGACTCTATTGCCGAGATAGCCGGGCTAAGAGCCGGCGATGAAATTCTTGCCGTCGATGGTGAAGAGACCATCATCTGGCAGCAGGTCACTCTGCAATTGCTGGCGCGACTGGGTGAAACCGGCGAAATAACCCTAACTGTAGATCCTGCGGACTCCAGCCGAACGAGGGAGTTACAACTCCCCATAAATGCTTGGATGGGGTCGGAGACAGCGCCAAATCCAGTTGGCGATCTCGGTATTATTCAATTCGAAATCCCCGCTGATATTGCCGGTATCGTCCCTGGCGGTGCTGCCGAGGCAGCGGATCTGCAAGAAGGCGATGAAGTCATCTCTGTAGATGGCAGGTCAATACGCGGCTGGACGCATTGGGTAGAGATTATCCGAGCGAGCCCGGAACTCACGCTTAATGTCGTGGTCCAACGTGCTGGAATCAATACCGATTTGCTGATGACACCGGAAACAGCGACGCTCGATGATGGTACTGTAATTGGTAGCATTGGGGCCTATGTGCAAGAAACAACGTTGGCAGAATTGCTGCCTCCCGAGATGCAGCGGCAGGTAGATTATAATGTGCTGTCGGCGATTCAGCCGGCGCTGGCCGAGACTTGGAACAAATCGATTTTCGTCTTAGATTCTGTGAAAAAAATGGTCGTCGGGTTGATCTCGGTGAAAAATATAAATGGGCCAATCACTATAGCCCAGGTGGCTGGAGAGACGGCAACTTACGGTCTCGATGTCTACCTAGGGTTTCTGGCTCTATTAAGTATCTCGCTGGGCGTACTCAACTTGCTGCCGATACCAGTTCTTGACGGCGGACATTTGTTGTACTACGCAATAGAGGCAGTCATCAGAAGGCCGGTGCCAGAAAGAATTCAAGCTTGGGGATTACAACTAGGATTGTTGATGATTTCGGGACTTATGGTTTTAGCTATGTACAACGATGTTAATCGTTTGTTGTAAAAAATAAATAAAATAGAAGAATTAATTAACTCGCCGCCAAGTAACACAATAAATTGAGAATGCAGCGCAAATGAAAAGACTACTTTTTTGTTTGTTGGTGGCTTTTGGAATTTCAAAGTCCCTCAACGCACAGGAATTTGTAATAGCCGACATCATCGTCGATGGCTATCAACGTATTTCGCCCGGAATAATCTACAACCTGCTACCCGTAGGTATAGGTGATGAAGTCACTGCTGACATCTCTGCGCAAATCATTCGAGAGCTTTCTCAGTCTGAATATTTCGATGAGATCGAAGTGGCGCGCGAAGGTAATGTGCTTATTGTTACGGTTTTAGAGAGACCCTCCGTTGCCGAGATTACCATCGAAGGAAATAGCGTTCTCGAGACTGAGGATATTATCGACAACATGGCGGACGCAGACATTGCCGAAGGCCAGATTTTCACGCGCGCCGCGCTAGAAGTAATTCGCCAGGGAATACAGGACGTGTATTCGTCTCGTGGCCGCTACGGTGCAGCAGTGGACATTGAGGTTGAAGAACTACCACGGAACCGTGTTGCTATCAGCCTGAACATCAACGAAGGCGAAGAATCACGCATACGCCACATCAATATCGTAGGCAACGAAGCCTTCAATGAGGAAGACCTGCTAGGTCTGTTCGAGCTAGGCACGAAGCCTTGGTTCATGTTTCTAAGCCGCAAGGATCGCTATTCGCGTGAACAGTTTTCCGGCGATCTCGAGCGCCTAGAGTCTTTCTATCTCGATAACGGTTTCGTAGAATTCACTATCGATTCGACACCTATCTCCATCACGCCGGATCGCAAAGAAGTCTATATTACTATTAATCTGAACGAGGGAGACCTGTTCACTATTAGCGAAGTAGATCTCGCCGGCGACTTAGTAGATGCAGAGGCTCTTTTGAGGGCAGCGTTATTCGTGCGTCCGGGACAGATCTATTCGCAGGGTTTGGTCACGGGTACTGAAGAAATCATGGTGCAGTTTCTCGGCAACCTAGGCTATGCTTTTGCTGAAGCCACGGGTGTGCCCGAAGTCAACGAGGAAGATGAAACTGTCGATGTAACATTCTTCATCGAACCCGGCAATAGGACCTATGTAAATCGTATTAACTTCGCAGGTAACACATCGACCGCCGATGATGTGCTACGAAGAGAATTGCGACAGCTGGAGTCTGCTCCAGCGTCAAGCCTACAAATAGAACAATCAAAAATTCGTCTGCAGCGACTAGGCTACTTCGAAACTGTCGAAGTCGATACGATCGAGGTGGCAGGCACGGAAGATCAGATCGATGTCAATTATGACGTGCTGGAACAAAATTTTGGCGCCATCAGCTTTCAGGTCGGCACAGGTGGAGGCGGTGATTTTTTCATCCAGTCTAGCCTGCAGGCGCAGAACTTTCTGGGTACCGGAAAGACATTGGGTGTTGGCATCAACAAGAGCCGCTTTCAGACTGGTCTAAATTTTCAGTATCAAGATCCGTATTTCACGCCTGACGGAGTGAGTAGGGGATTCAATCTGTTCGCTCAGAAGATGGAGTCACCCTTTAATGTGTCCGATTTCAATACCTCTTCCTTTGGCGGTTCCTTGAGTTTTAGTTACCCCTTGAGTGAAATCTCATTGTTAGGATTTGATGTTGGATACACGCACACAGAGCTGAGTGCGGGTATGGGTTCTGTGCAAGAGATAGTTTCCAGCCCTACCTTCTTCAGCGGCATAGATAAGTTTGTGATTACGCCTGCTAACGGTAACCCTTTTGAAGGTCCGGTCACTGATGCGGTATTAGGTGATGTGTCTTCACTAAGTCCGCTGCAGCTCCAGTCAAATATAGATCAAGGCTTCGTTGACAAATTTGGTGATACCTTCGATAACTTTACGATTACAGGAAATTGGTTTCGCAACACTCTAAACCGTGGGCAGAATGCAACAAACGGCTATCTCAACAGTATCGGCCTAGAAGTCACATTGCCCGGTAGTGACTTACAATATGCCAGGATCAACTACAACAATGAGATGTATTGGCCGCTTTCTCAGGATCAACGCTGGGTTATAGGCTTACGAGCGAATCTGGGCTATGGCATCGGATATGGCGATACCGAACAAATGCCCTTCTTCAATAACTACTTCGCTGGCGGTCTAAACTCGAATGGTATCGTGCGTGGATTCGAAGAAAATAGCCTAGGCCCGCAGAGCACTCCTGGCGCCAGATATCTGACTGATTACGGGCTAACGCTGCTGCGTGATGAAAATGGCGAAATCCAGCGTCGCGAGGATGGCTCCGCAGTAGGTTTCAACAGTGATGTAGGCTATGAGACAACGCTTCTTTCTGACGGGACCGGCCGGCCAGTGCTGGATTCAGAGGGAAATCAGAAAATCGCCCTAGCAGTACAAAGTTTCTACCTAGATGAGGATTATGACAGTTTTGGTGGTAATATACTGGCCACTGCGACATTGGAGCTATTATTCCCAATTCCGTTTGTGCCTGACTCGACTCGGGTTAGGTCGGCTTTATTTATTGATGCCGGAAATGTGTTTTCGTCGCATTGTACGGAACGGCAGACACTTCTGAAAAATTGTACAGATTTCGATCTGGGTGAGATTAGATACTCTGTAGGAATTAGTGTTACCTATCTGTCGCCATTTGGTCCGCTAACATTTTATGTGGCGGCACCATTCGGCAAGGAAGGGGATGATATGAAGAGCTTCGATTTCACCGTTGGACAGGGTTTTTAGATTGTCTTGATTTAAAGGGCTAGCAGTATATCAATTGTTGAATAGTCAGGATTCAGGGATTACAAAATTCAGTACATGATGACGAAGTTTTTTAGGCGTCTAAGTACATAGTGTAGTGCTAGTGGTAAATGGTTAGTTGAGCGCATGCTCAATAGTGTTTGTAAGAATTGGAGAATTATCGTGAAAATATTTAAGAGTCTAATTGTCTGTTTGAGTTTGGTGCTTGTGTCTCAAGGCGCCGTTGCGCAGGGTACCAAGATAGGTGTGCTGAATGCATTGCAGTCATTGTTTAATTCAGATGCGGCTCGTGTCGTGCAAGAGGAATTGGAGCAAGAATTTGGTACTGACGAGGTTCGAGCTCAAGAGCTTACTGATCAGCTAAATACTCTGCGTGAAGAGTTCCAACAGAACGAAGCTGTTATGAGCGAACAAGAAATTACTCGCATGAATTCCGATGCTCAAGACTTGCAGGTTCAGCTACAGTTGATCCAAGAGAGAGTGCAAACAGCACTACAGACGAAGAATCAGGAGTTCCTCGAAAGCATGCAAGCCGATCTTGCTGAGGCTGTTACCGATGTAGTCGCAGAAGGCGGTTACGATCTGATTCTCAATTCGGATAGTGCACCTTATTTCGCGCCGGTATTGGACATTACCGCTAAGGTAACTGCAAAACTGAATGAAAATTCGCAGACTGAGCAGTAGAGGAAACCGTATTATCGGGTTAGTGTCAGGTGATACATAAAACAAGATATACATTGGCGCAGTTGGCAGAATTGCTGGACGCCAAATTAACCGGTGATGGCCAGTGCGAAATAACTGGCCTAGCTACTCTCCAGAATGCCGAGCCCGGCCAGCTGAGCTTCCTAAGCAACCCTTCCTATGTAGGCCAGCTAAAGAGTAGCCGGGCATCTGCGATACTCATTGATGAAAAACATCTAGACAGCTGTCCAGGTAACAAACTTGTGACACGCTCACCCTATGTGTCTTTTGCGAAAGCGACTGCGCTATTCGATAATTCACCAATATCCCCTGCGGGCGTTCATGAATCCGCAAGTGTGGATGCCTCTGCCGTGCTCGGCAAAAACGTCAGCATCTCTGCAAATGCAGTAATTGCAGCCAACGTGTCGCTGGGCGACGACGTTGTAATTGGTGCGGGCTGTTATGTAGGTGAGAGTGTGAGTCTAGGCAAAGCCTGTAAATTACATAGCAACGTAACGCTCTATCACGGCGTTGCCTTAGGAAAGAACGTGAAGATTCATTCTGGCTCCGTAGTCGGTGCTGATGGGTTTGGTTTTGCTTTTGATGGCGGCAAGTCTGTTAAAATTCATCAACTCGGCGGAGTTAAAATAGGCGACGACGTTGAGATCGGCGCGGGTAGCACGATAGATCGGGGTGCACTCGAAGACACTGAGATCGGTAACGGCGTGAAAATCGACAATCAAGTTCAGATTGGCCATAACTGCAAGATTGGTGAACACACTATAATCTGTGGCTGTGCCGGCATTGCTGGCAGCGTGACAATAGGAAAATACTGCATCATGGGTGGCGGGTCGGGTGTCGTGGGCCATGTAGCCATTGCTGATAAGGTGCAGGTGAGTGCTATGTCACTGGTGAGTCAGTCGATTCCAGAGCCGGGTATGTACTCTACTGGTACAATCCAAGCGAAGACTTCGCAGTGGAAGCGCAATGCGATTCGGTTCCAGCAACTAGATAGCATCGCGAAGAGACTGAAAGAAATTGAAAATTCTACCGATAATAAGTAGATCGATAGGATTTAAGCGAGAGCTTTGATTTAGAAGTAACTGAAATAACAATTAATCTAGCGCGCAGTGATCCGCGTGTAGGGCAGACTAGAGAACCGAACATGTTTATGAATGTCGAAGAAATTAAAGAGTACCTTCCCCAGCGTTATCCCTTCCTACTGGTGGATAGAGTCGTTGAGATGGACCCCGGTAAGTCGATCGTGGCTTACAAGAACGTTACTGTGAACGAACCATTCTTCGACGGCCATTTCCCGAATCAGCCTATCATGCCAGGTGTGCTCATCATCGAGGCCTTAGCTCAGGCAGCTGGTGTGTTGGGATTCAAGAGCCAGGAAAAGAAACCGAAGGACGGCTATCTCTATTATTTTGTTGGCGCCGATAATGTGCGCTTACGACGACCGGTGGTACCAGGTGACTGTCTCACTCTAGAGGCCGAAATCGTCACCAATAAGCGCGGTATCTATAAGTTTTCCTGCCGCGCTTCAGTGGGTGAAGAGCTTGTCGGAACAATGACAATCATGTGTGCAGAGAGGAAGGTGGATGTCGATTGACTCCAGCGCCAGGATAGACCCTAAAGCTGAAATAGATTTCGATGTAACGATTGGTCCTTGGACTATTGTGGGGCCCAATGTACAGATTGGATCTGGCACTGTCATCGACTCGCACGTGATGATTCGCGCGAACACGAAAATCGGTAAAGACAATCGCATTTTTCAATTCAGCTCCGTCGGTGAAGATCCCGCGGATAAGAAGTTCGAAGGTGAGCAAACTTGGCTTGAAATTGGTGACCGCAACGTTTTACGTGAAGGCTCCAACTTGCACCGCGGTACAGGATTTGGTGGCGGTCTCACTCGAGTCGGTAACGACAACCTACTCATGCCCTACGTGCACATCGCTCATGATTGTATTGTAGGTAATAATACGATTTTCGCCAATAACGTGGGGATTTCAGGTCACGTTGAAGTGGATGACTGGGCCATTCTTGGTGGTTATGCAGGCGTAAACCAATTTCTGAAGATCGGCGCTCACGCGATGGTCGGCGGAGTGACGCATATCGATCACGATGTGCCTGCTTATATGATCGTTAGTGGCCAGCCCGCGCAGGTGAGGGCGGTTAATACTATCGGCTTGGAGCGTCGCGGTTTCGATAAGCCTACTATCAAGCAATTGCGTGCCGCATTTAAGGTCATCTATATGCGCGGCCACTCTCTGCAGGATGCTATAGCGCAATTGAATATCATGCGTGAAGATTGCGAAGCGCTGCAGCTTCTCATCGACTCGTTGGAGAGTTCGACGAAAGGTATACACCGTTAAAATTTTGGGTTCACTTCTTCATAAACTCGCTCGCTAGCTGGTAACGTAAGTAGAGAAGCAACGAACACTACGAAAGTCACTAATCACGATACCTCAAACTATGAGCAATGCCCCTCTAATCGGAATTGTTGCTGGCGAAAAATCGGGAGACATTCTGGGTGCTGGTCTGATTTCGGCTTTGCGTAAGAAATATCCTGATGCAGAATTTGCGGGTATTGGTGGGCCAGACATGATTGCGCTCGGGTTTAATTCTCTTGCTGAGATGGATAGGCTCTCGGTCATGGGCTTCGTCGAGCCCTTGGGCAGATTGCCCGAGCTATTCGCGCTGAAGAAACGCCTCAGAAAATTTTTCGCCGAAAGGCGCCCACTCGTCTTTATCGGGATCGATAACCCCGACTTCAACTTGCGCCTCGAAGAAGAGCTGAAGATCGACAAGGTTAAAACGGTTCATTATGTCAGCCCTAGCCTTTGGGCTTATCGAGAGAAAAGAATTCATACGGTGAAGCGGGCAGTAGATTTAATGCTGACTTTGTTTCCATTTGAGACGGCGGTCTATACACAACATGGTGTCGACGTTAAGTGTGTAGGTCATCCGTTAGCAGATACCATCGGTTTCGAAGATAAGAAGCTACTTTCACGTGAGCAATTCGGCCTCAACCCAGATGACGATGTAGTAACTCTGATGCCAGGCAGTCGCGGCGGTGAAATCAAACGTCTTGCGCCGGTATTTCTTGCAGCAGCGTTGGAATCGCTAGCCGAGTGTCCACAGCTAAAGTTTCTAATTCCGACTAGCAGCGCGGCGAACAAAGCACAGGTCGATGCGTTGCTTCGCGAAGAGTCAATAATTCGCGGCGAGCAATTTATTTTAGTCGATGATTCTCATGCAGCTATCAGTGCGGCGGATTTAGTCGTGCTGTCTTCCGGTACCGCTACTTTGGAGGTGTTGCTGCTAAGACGGCCTATGATCGTCTGTTATAAACTTGCGGCAATCACATTTGCCATCGCCTCGCGCTTAGTGAAAATCCCTTATGTTGCTTTGCCAAATCTCCTCGCGGGACGGCAGCTAGTGCCCGAATATATTCAGCATGACCTCACCGCGGAGAAAGTA
>JAPKAI010000027.1 GCA_028825335.1 Gammaproteobacteria bacterium
AAATATAAATATATAATAAGTTAATTATTCTTTACCCGTAATTCGTCCCTTATCAAAGGAACCCTATTATGAAGATGCTTCTTATATCAATCTTACTGTCACTCACATTATTGTCCTGTAATACAGAACAATCAGAAGAGTTACCATTACTACCGTTTGAAACCTATTTTACCCCCGATCTCTATAAAGCTGTCAGAGTTAGTCCTAATGGTAAATGGCTGGCCTATATAGCCCCCCTTGACGGTGTTGATAATTATTTTGTAGCGCCTGTTGCCAATCCTCAGAGTGGTAAAGCAGTGACCCAGGTTACAGATGGTAGCCTACGCGCGGGTGATGTTAGTGGAAATACCATGTATCGCTGGAGCAGGGATAGTAAGTACATAATATATCCAAGAGACTACAATGGTAATGAGGCTTTTGATCTCTGGGTTGTTGATATCAAAACTGGAGTAAATAGAAACCTAACACCAAATCCAGAGTTAAAAACGTCGATCCTTTCTATGAGTGATAAAAATTTTTCTGAAATTGCCATTTCAGAAAACAAGATGAGTGTACCATTTCCTAATGCCTATAAGTTGAACCTAGATACAGGTGATAAACAACTCATTATTGAATCAAAACCTGGTGTCTTTGCATATTTTGTTGATTATGACTATGAGCCTAGATTGAACCTTGCATTGAATCAAGTAGGCTCATTTGAACTGCAATCGAAAATAGCCGATGTATGGAAAAATTATCATAGTATAACGAATGAAGACAGAGGTAATTTTCTAGCAAATTTCTCCAATGAAATTATTCATATGGGAATAGACAATAAGTATTTATATGCTGTGTCCAGTAAAAACAGGGATACTAATGGTTTATTTAAATGGGATTTAGCGACTGGACAAAAAGAACTATTAGCGGAGGATACAAGTACGGATCTCAACAGAGTGATTTATGATCAGAAGACTCATCAACCCATTGCCTATGCAAGTATGTGGAAACGAACAGTTTGGCATGCACTGGATAAAACCTTGCAAGCGGAACTTGACTTTATGATGCAATATCACCCGGCCAGTGATGTACATGTTGAGAGTCAAAGTGCAGATAATAATCTTTGGACGCTTCGATTAATGGGTCCTAATAACCCAACCACTTATTATTTGTTTGATCTCAAACAAAAGAAGATGACTAAACTTTTTGCTGCCGCGCCACACTATGAATCAATGGCTCTTGCACCGATGCACCCCTATGAAATGGTATCCCCCGATGGTCTGAAATATATTTCTTATTATACTCTTCCAGTGGGAAGTGATTCAGACTCAGATGGTATTCCTGATAAACCAATGCCATCACTTATGCTGGTTCATGGTGGTCCATCCGATGAAAGGGCGCAGTATGCCTTTGGTGGATTATTGCAGTGGTTATCGAACCGCGGCTACGCCACATTTCTTGTCAATTTTAGAGGTTCAGCTGGATTTGGTAAAAAATTCATGTCAGCTCAAAATGGAGAATGGGGAGGAAAAATGCATCAGGATCTACTGGATCAAGTAGATTGGGCAGTTAACAAGGGCATAGCAGATAAAGATCACTTCGGTATTTTAGGCGGTAGTTATGGTGGTTACGCGACTTTAGTCGGTGCAACTATGACGCCTGATGTATTTGCCTGTGCTATCTCGATTGTTGGCCCTTCAACCCTGGAAAAATTTATGCCCCACTGGAATGTGGATTTGATGTCCATAACTTTGGGTGGTGACCCACGAACAGAAGAAGGGCGCAAGTTTTTGGCATCACGCTCACCTGTTAACTTTGCTCATCAGACAAAGATTCCAGTACTGGTCGTTCAGGGCGCTGAAGATGCACGTGTTCCCCAGGCTCAGTCAGATATAATAGTCGAAAAAATGCAAAACGCTGGCGCTGATGTTACCTATCTTTTATACCCTGATGAGGGACACGGAATCGTAAAACCTCATAATACAAAATCACTCTGGGGAATTTCCGAGCAATTCTTTGCTAATTGTCTTGGTGGTAGAGCAGAGCCAATTGGTGATAAGTTAGAAGGTTCCACATTGCAGGTTCCCGTAGGAGCCGACAAGGTTAAAGGTTTAGCTGAAATTCTGGCAAAAAATACAGCACCTGAATAGGTTAACTAATCTTTCTGCAGGGAATTAAATAATGACAAACTGGAATATTTCGGCGAGAGCTTCTCAACTGCACACAGACAGCATTGTCTGGGATAACCATTGTTGTATGTCTAATCTTATTGCCGGAACAAAAGAATGGGGACAGATTTATTTTCCTAGGCATAGTAGAAAATAAATCTTCCCCCTTTTATCCCATTGGCCACTACAAAACCGATAAAACGTGGTCTGATCCCCTATTCCTTTTAGCGTTGCTTCTAGTTTTACTGAAGTGGAAAAACTCTTCCCTCATGGACCGTTCCCCATATCTTAATGTCTCCAATTGTTTCTGGTGAAACCTTCAATGGATTTTCTGCAAGAACTGTGAAGTTTGCGAGCTTGCCTGGAGTAATGGAACCTACTTCCTCTTCCAATCTAAGAGAGTGAGCTGCGCCTAATGTCACAGCTCGTAGAGCCGCTTCTGCGCTGATGCGCTGCGTCGGCCCAGCTAGATTACCGCCGACTGTAATTCGATTTACTGCATTTGACATAAGTCTTAAAGGTTGGCCAGAAGCCATTGGAGTATCGGAATGCAAAGACAATGGAACTCCAGCTCGTACCACATCTCCAAGTCTTACCATTTCCTGCGCACGTTCGGCTCCTATTCCCACTTTACTGTATTGGTCAGCGAGAATTATTGGATAGAAAGGGTTTGCACTCACTTGCGCGCCTAGCCTTGCCATACGATCCACTTGGTCTGGGCGAGAAAAACCGAAATGAACGATTACCGTACGATGATCTTCACGGAAATTGCGCTGCATATTCGCGTCAAGATTATCCAGAACCATATCGAGCCCGGCATCACCGTTCTGATGAACATGAATCTGGAAACCAGCATCCCAATAAATGCGAAAAGCTTTTGCGAATACTTCTGGATCCATCATCCACTCACCATGGTGACCATCAAGATATCCTTCACTCATTTGCATCAACTGACTAAACATTGCGCCATCGGCAAAGAGTTTTACCTGTTGAGGGAGGTATTCAGTAGTGCCTTTGGCGGCAGAGTAGAGTTTTTCGGTCTCAGCAATAACTTGATCTTCAGCAAAATTGGCAACTGCTGGTCTGCCATCTGCAATGTAGTACATGCGAAAAGGAGTCTGAGCATCACCGAGCACCTGATTTTGCATCTCTAACCGTGCCGGCGACGAACTTCCTCCTGGTTCGGCGACCAGAGTACTGCCTGCTGCATGCCAATAATTTTCTGCTTCTTGCAGAGCAGGTAGATAACGATCTGAGCGAAAGAGATCCGCAAAGACAGTGCCAACAATCAAACCTTGTCCTTGCTCCCAGAAGTGTCCTTCTTCGAGATTAGTTTGTGCGCGTATCGATTCTGGCGCACGGTCTATAAGGGCTTGGTCAATACCAAAATATTCCAGCGCCCGGGAATTGTGAATCTGTTCGTGAATAGATCGCTGCAACACTACGATTGGGATCGTGTCGCTAATCTCGTCTAAATCTGCTCGTGTTAATTCGCCGTGGAAATATTGATGAAATCCCCAGGTGTACAACACCTCTGATGGATCGGAATGCTCTGCGACTATTTGGGCAAGACGTTCGCGGTAATCCGCAGCATTCGTAGAACGCTCAATCGTTTTATCTGGCAAAACCCAATCTTCGATTGACAGTATCTCGGCAATGAACAAAAGAGTAGTAAGCCAGGCATGCTCGTGTTGGTTAATCAATCCAGGAATTAGGACCTGATCTTTGAATCGAGTGTCGACTGTTAGAATTTGATCCGTAAAAGCTTGCCTTATCTCATCTAGTGATCCTGTAGCTACAATACGATCTCCAGCTACCGCAACAGCTTCAACCATTGGTTGATCTGAATCCAATGTGACAATTTCAGCAGCTGTGTAAACTATGATCGACGAAGCTTGTTGTGCGAATGATACTGTTATAAAAGAAAATCCGATGACAGTCAGCCCTATCAATAAAGTTCGCGTAATGTGCTTGTACGTTATAATGAGTATCCCTCCATTCAAATAACTATCTTGTTTAAAATATCAAATAAAAAATGAGGTCAGTCTAAACGCTTTTCTATTTCTTTTGATCTAAAACTCATTTAATACAATATTGCGTTTTTTAGGGACGCTAAAGCTGCTGTATCAAATAAATAAAATGCATACTTATGTACAAGCTCTAATTCAGCAGAACTAACCTATTGAATATTGAGAACTGTCCGAAAGCCAATGTGGCTCGTGCCCATGCCTGTATCCTGAGCTTGTCGTGCTGCAGGTCTATACCTTAGGCAGTAATTTTCTGCGCAGAGATATGAGCCTCCCTTTATTACTTTAACTGGAAAATCACCGTGCGCAGGGCTATGACTATTTTCTGATGTAGGCCCTTCAGGGTTTATTGAGCCGTCAGGTAGATGATTTTCGGCATACCAGTTCGATGTCCACTCCCAAACATTACCGATTAGGTCATACGCTCCATAGTCATTCGCCTCAAAGCAGCCTACGGGAGCTAGCCCTGAGTGCATGTCTGCCGAATCATTGGTTAGAGGAAATTCCCCCTGCCAAGTATTCGCGTAGTGATGTCCATGAGGAGCCAATTCATCACCTTCCCATGCGAATAAACCATCGCTCTTGTTTCGGGCAGCTAGCTCAAATTGAGCCTCCGATGGTAAGGAACGCCCTACCCATTCGGCATAGGCTTCAGCGTCGGCATAAGAGACATGTATCACGGGGTAATTGCCTTTACCCTCAATATCACTATCGGGTCCATTTGGGTGACGCCAATTGGTCCCTGGCACCCACGCCCACCAATTGGCAGCGGGTTCTCCAGGGGTAAGGTGTGTAAATAGAGTAGAGCCGGCCTCTAGAAATTCTGGAGGGACATCGGCTGGCCAGTCACTTGGGTTAGGTGGTTTCTCGGCGGTTGTTACATAGCCAGTTTTAACTACAAACTGAGAAAATTGGGCATTTGTCACTTCATGGGAATCCAGCCAGAAGGCTGAAACACTGACCGGATGTGCGGGACCTTCTTCAGGATATGTTGCATCGTTACCCATGATAAATTCTGCGGCGTCAACGTACACCTGGCCGCCGATGTCAGCGAGGCAGTGATCTATCGTGGGTGTATTGATTGAAGTTTGTGCGAAAGCCGGTGGCGCGACTATTGAGAGCCAGGGCATTAGAATAACGGAAGTGATGACTTGTCTATGTTTCATAAGCTATGTGTCTATAGTGAATTAATGCCAAAACTACTTCAGCTACCCTTACCCAAACCATTTCTTTTCGAGCAAGTTGATCCATCCATTACATTTATCATTGTAACTTTTCCCCTCGATAGTAACTCGATAAATTGTCCCAGCTGGCACTAGATTAATTAGCAGTATAGGACAACTTATCGATAGAGCTTGCGCTTGAATTCTCGGTCACTCGAAATACACCGCATTGCGCCCACCTACAACAATGTCGAAGTTAAGGCCACTGTCTACGTCGATCTTTGGTGTTTCATAGGGCTTGCCGATGTTTCGCTCAAAGTCGTCTCCCATTAGAATTGCCATAGGGTCGGAGGCGTTATTTGGTTCGTCAGGGAAATACAATTGAGTAATCAAGCGAGAGCCGCCGCCACTAACAGAAATGTGAATGTGTTTAGGGCGCCATCTACCGATGTCAGGCCTGGCTAGATAGGCACCCGGACTGATAGTCCAGAACGTATAGTTGCCTTCGCTATCAGTGAATACACGGCCGGTACCGAGGAAGTGCTCATCGAGGGGTATGTTTGAGTGATCTTCAATATGGCGATAGCGCCCAAAATGGTTGGCGCTCCAAATTTCCAGCATGGCGTTGCTTATGGGAGTTCCACGCTCATTTTGTAATTTGCCACTGACCTCAATTGCTATGCCCTGGGCACGCGGCAAATCTGCAGCGATGCGAGTCATGTCCCATTCGTTTTGCCGGGACAGGCCACGCTGCGGTACGTAGGGTGCGAAGCTCTCGCGAGCAATTTCAGGAATCAATCTCAGTCTGTTGCGGGGAGTTCTCTGATCTGAGGTGTTGTCCGTTGGGCCAATTTCTAACTGTCTGCCTGAGTTGGACATAATTCTATTCTCCTTCTCTTATGAGATCGTCGAAAAAGGGAATCTCGTTTTCCCCTGCCATAACGATGTCGATAGTGTAAATTTTTGACCCGCAATCAGACTGACCCTCATGACGTGCGCTTAACTTTGCTTGATCTTCACCGCTTAAGGATTGCAATAAAGGGTCGCTTGCATTGCTTTCTTGGTCGGCAAAGAAAATCTGAGTCACGATTCGACTGATTCCATCCGAGAAGAGCGTGATGGTGATATTCGGGGCGCGATCAGCACAGAGGCCGGGCATGATTGTTTTGAATTCAAATTCGCCGGATTCAGCCCGAAGTCTGCCGTAGCCCCAAAACCAGGGGTCAATGTCAGAATCCCCTTCGTGCTTGGGTGATCGATATACGCCTTTGGCATTTGCTTGCCAAAATTCAACCAGGGTGCCATTCGCCAACTCGCCAAAACGATCAAGTAATCGTCCTTTCAAAATAATAGGTATACCTTGAGGCTGCGCCGTGATGCCACTTTCGAATCGGCTTAAGTCTTCCAGCAGGGGATCTGAGAAGTTGATAGGAAAATAAGGACCAACGGTATCTTCATTGGTTGGCTTCAATAAATCAGATTGCGTGCTTGGTTTCATTGTCATCTTCTCTATAGTATAGTTTTATATATAAAACATTTTGTAATGGTCTCACGCTCAGCCAGTGACTCAATCACCCAATCACTCTGCTTATTTTATGACTGGCTTGCAACGCGGATTGCAGGTGCTGGAAATTCTGGGTGCGGCCGATGAACCTATGTCGCTCAGTATGATTGCCCAGCAATTGGGATTGAGTCGATCGTCTGCCTTTCGTGTAGTGTACACCTTGCGTCAAATGGATTTTTTGAAGGAAGCGGATCAAAAATCCACCTATACCTTGGGTTCTCGTGTTTTGAATCTTGGGTTTGCTTATCTGCACCAACAACCTATCACCGAACTGGCCCGAACACACCTCGCCAAGTTGAGAGACGCGACCGAGATCAGCGCGCACCTGAGTGTGTTGGACGACAAAGTTGTGCTGTACTTGGATAGTCATCAAGCCCGCTCTGGATTTTTTTCCAATATGACTACTGGAACCCGTGTTGAAGCCTATGCATCCGCTATTGGTTGGTGCCTGCTCTCCAGTTTTAGCGATGCTGAGTTGAAGAAATTTTGTAAGGGCTTGAACATGAAGCCCATTACGGAACAAACGCCTGTTAATTTTAAGCAGCTGCAAGCGAGAGTGGAAGACATTAGACAAAAAGGCTATGTAGTCTCCAGAGGTGTTCGTGAACCCGGTGGTTCTAGTATCGCCGTGCCCATCATTCGCAATGACGGTCGAGTAGCTGCCTGCGTAAATATTTCCGGCCCCGACAGTGGCTTCGACTTTTCCCGAATTGAAGAACTCTATCTTCGGGAAACCCAAAAGGCTGCGCTGAATATATCTCGCGAGCTGGGTTATTGTTAACTGTTGGGCCATCGTTCGGTCTTAGAGTCTATTGAGTCCTAGGGTATTTATTGCAGCTGCGCATGAGGTCGTTTCCCCTCGCGTGATTGGCACAGAGACTATTCACTAATTTAGCCCCCTATCACAGCGGACACTGCTCGCTCCAATACTGCAACTATCGTAGCAATTTCGTCTTCGGTGGATGTGTACGATGGCGCAAGTAATACATGGTCTCCGTCAATACCGTCTGCGCAACCCTGAGTTGGGTAGCACATCATTCCAATCTCTAATGCAGCGGCACCGATTTTCATGGCAATTTCTTGAGTAGCCGCATAGGGTTTTTTAGAGGCTTTATCTTCGACCAGTTCAATAGACCAAAATAATCCCCTGCCTCGAATATCACCAACGTGCGGATGTTCTGAAAATGCGTTGTGCAGGCATTTCTCTAACTGCTGCCCCCGCACTCGGATATTGTCATGTAGGTTCTCACTCTTGATGTACTCCTGTACGGCAAGAGCTGCGGCGGCGACGACTGCATGGGACATGTAGGTATGCCCATTCCATAATTTTCCGCTACCCTGAGAAATCACTGACATGATCTTTTGAGCCGCTAGAACAGCAGCGATTGGTTGATAGCCCGCACCAAGGCCTTTCGCAAGGGTAGTTATATCAGCAGCAATGTCTTCTTGTTCTAAGGCATAGGTGGTACCAGTTCGACCCATGCCACACATAACTTCATCAGCAACCATGAGCACGCCGTGCTTGTCGCAAATCTCTCGAATAGTTTTGAAGTAGGCTTTCGGTGAAGTAACGCACCCCAGAGTTGCGCCAACGACTGGCTCAAGCACAAAAGCCATGACATTTTTAGCGCCCAATTCCAGAATTTTGTCTTCCAGCTGCTGGGCGAGGCGAGCTGCAAATTCAGCTTCTGTTTCGCCTTCGCGCATCATTCTGTATCGATAAGGCACGTCAATATAGTGTGTTTCTCTTAACAGGGGGTCGTAAGGTGCTCTTCGAGTCTCGTGATAGCCAGTGGCTAGCGCCCCTAGAGTATTACCGTGATAGGAAGGTTTGCGTGCAATAACTTTGCATCGTTCTGGTTCACCATTTTCCAAGTGATATTGCCGCACAAGTTTCAGCGCCGCTTCCATCGCCTCAGAGCCACTGCCCAGGAACATAACCCCCCCGGCGCCAGTGCCACGAGGTGCATGATCCACTAACCAGGAAGCGAGTTTCTCAGACGGTTCATTCGAAAAAAAACCGGTATGCGCAAAACACAGTTTATCGACCTGTTCTTTTATTGCCGCTATTACAGGGGCGCAGTCGTGGCCCAGACATGAGACAGCAGCACCGCCACAAGCGTCTAGGTACCTCTTGCCCGTCTCATCGATAAGGTAATTTCCTTCACCTTTAACGACGTTCGGTAAGCTGGCATGTAGGTTTCTCTGAAATAGAGCGGACATAATTGACACTGCCAATTTGTTTTATATAATAAACACATTTTGATATATCAAACACCAAAACACAACCAAACTGTGCTAAATATACAATGAGAAACTCAATGAGTGCTTAAAGTTGTGGCCCCATCACTTTCTAGAGTCATTGGGTCGGATACAGGAATAAGTAACAGGTTTTTGGTTTTTTCGAACCACACACTAATAAAGAGCAATTACTTTGAATAGAGCGCATCAAAAAACTGAGCAACCCGAAGCAGGTGCTCTAAGTGGCCTCAAGGTCATTGAGTTATCTCAAGTGTTGGCCGGCCCTTACTGTGGTTACCAATTGGCGCTATTAGGTGCGGATGTCATTAAGGTTGAACTCCCTGACAGTCCCGATTGCTCCCGTGGCCGTGGGCCACTCCCCGAACTTAACGCCCAAGGACTAGGGCTGACTTACCAGGTGCAAGGAGGCAACAAGCGTTCGCTGGCATTGGATGTTAGCTCGCGTCAGGGCAAAGCGATTCTGCTTCAGCTTATTTCAGACTGCGATATATTGGTGGAGAACTATAGAAGCGGGTTTATGAAGCTCAATGGATTAGGGTTTGATGATCTAAATAAGATTAATCCACGGCTTGTTTACTGTTCTCTGTCTGGATATGGGGATTCCGGTTCACGCTCCCATAAGGGTGCTTATGACAACACCATCCAGGCGACCTCCGGCATTGTTGATCAGTGCCGAGGTCAAAAACCGGCCGTTTCCTTTGTCGACTATGCTGCAGGTTCCTCGGCTGCCTTTGCGATTCTGGCCGCAATTATCCAGCGCGGCCGCACCGGAAAGGGATGTTATATCTCGGCCTCTATGCTTGAGGTGGCGCTGACCATGATGGCACCAGAAGCGGCAACGGCACTACACGCCCCCGAAGCGGGAAAAGCCGCAGAAGCAGGTATACTTTCCTATGACACGAGAGATGGCCGTATTATGTTAGGCGCGTTCAAACCATCACAGTATCGAAAACTAGGAAGATGCCTTAAAGGTCAGGGTTACGATATCGCCCTGCTAGAGACGATTAACAATTGGGAAGACGTAAAAGAGAGTGCGGAAACACTTAAGGGTTTATTCGAGCAGATTTTTTCGGACAAGAAAAACTCACAGTGGCTGACCGTCTTAGATGAAGCTGGAATACCAGCAGAGCCAGTAATTTCATTGGCCGACTCGGTCAGAATGAGCATAGCTGATGAGCGCCAATATTTTAGTCGATCAGCAGAAGATGAGCTCATGCTCCCCACGGCTGCATTCCAAATGAGTTCCGGCGGGCCAAAACTGCGCGCGCCGGCACCCAGCTTGGGTGAAGATACGGTATCCATTTTGTCTGAGCTTGGTTTCGAAGATCAGACCATAGAAGAATATTTGAGAAAAGGTGTGGTTCAGTGACAACTCAACTAACAGCAACTGAGATCTACAGTCTCCCCGATGAGTTTCGTAATAAGGGTGAGCTCTCAGCATGGGCCAAGATGACAAGGCCGGGCGAGCATATTGATTCGTTTCTCGAAGGTGCTTTTTTTGCTGCGCAACCTGACGCGAACGATGATACTGAAAAATGTTTGTTTGTTACCGATGTCGCTAATGGCCGGGTGCTGAGTATTGCGAAAGATGGTGACTGGCAGGTCGTTCATGAAACGGGCAGTGCTATTCACTCCATGAGAATCATGCCGGATGGGTCACACATCGCCGTGGATTATGATCTCGGTGTGCTGCAGCTCTCAAAAGACTCATCGATAAGTGTCATCAGCCAAGGTTTAGAGAATCAACCTTTCCTTGGCTTATCAGACATGTGCGTGGCCTCTGACGGAACCCTATGGTTTACCGACAGTGGGAGAACCTCGCTTAGTGATCCCGCCGGCCGTGTGTACTGCCTGCGTCCGGACTCTGAATTGCAGCTAGTCTTGGATTGCGTTCCCTACTCAAACGGAATCTGTCTTTCCCATAACGAGAAATGGATTTATGTTGCAGCGACCCGAGCGAATCAAGTCTGGCGTTTTGCCGCATCCCATGCAGACCTCGGCACCCCAATGGTAGGTACCTATCTGCAGCTATCCGGCGGGCTAGGTCCCGATGGTTTGGCTACTAATGCACTAGGTTGGTTGGCAGTAGCACAAGCACAGGCGGGCGTAGCCTACGTGTTTGATGATAGAGGCGATCTGATTTTTACTGTTCGGCTTCCCAAAGGACTGTGGACTACCTCGGTGGCGTTCGACAGCGATGCCCCAGAAGATCTTTACATCACCGAAGCGCAAACCGGCACCATTTTTCTCGCCAATCTTTCAACTACTGGATAAATAGTCGTGAATAAATCTGAACTCCATGGCTTTGTGCCAGCAATCGTTACTCCCTTTAGCAGCACTGGCGAAATCATGTTAGATGCTTTTGAAGAAATATTTGAATTTTTGATTGCACGCGGCGCAACGACCATTTGCATTGCAGGTGACAATGGTGAGAGCTGGGCGTTATCTGCCAGTGAACGAGGTCAACTCGCTAGGCTGGCAAAGGACAAAGCCGATGGGCGAGTCAAGATCATGATGGGGATATCCGCCCCAACCATCGACTCATCCCTTGCTTACATCAAAGCTGCAGAAGACAGCGGTGTAGACGTTTTGCTTAGCATGCCCCAAACCTATGTATTGAAGGCGAGTGATCGAGAGATCATGCATCGCTTTGATCAGGTTTCCGCCGCAACCAAGTTACCATTGGTGTTGTACAACTCACCACGTCGAGCTGGATTCTCATTGAGTATCGAGCAGATCGAATCCCTGACTAATCACCACAACGTAATAGGGATTAAGGAGAGTGAAAGAGATTTTTTCCATCACACTAAGCTTTTAGCACGATTGGGAGATAAGCTATCGGTGATGACGGGGCCATGTCATTTTATCTTGCCAAACTTTGCCCTTGGTGCGGCGGGTTTCATCGCAACGGGGCCAGAGTTTACCGATATGCTACCTAGTGACCTAGCAGACACTGGTAGAAAAGAACCGGGGCCAGCGTATCGTCATGCGCATAATCAGCTCACCTCCCTATATGAAATGCTCATGGGCACAGCTACGTGGCCCGCTGGGTTTAAGGCCTCACTGAATCTCATAGGCTTGCCAGCCGGAGTGCCACGCGACCCTGTACTCGCTGCAACGCAGCAAGACATTGATCGTATTAAAAAGACTTTTGACCAATTGGGGATTCGATATAAATAATGTTTCAACTGGCACCTAATCATCAAGACGACATAGTTCGTACCGCCAAGATACGCTTTACCTTCGATGGAGAATCTTTTCTTGCACACGAAGGAGAAACTCTTGCTGCGGCGTTAATGCGAGCTAAGCTGTTACATATACGGGATGCGCCTGGTGATGAATCGCCTCGTGGCGTATTTTGTTGCATGGGATTGTGTCAGGAGTGCGTGGTTCAGGTCGACGGTAAGACAATCGAAAGCTGTCGATTGTCGGTGTCGCCAGATTTGCATGTAACTTCTCTTAGAAGGCAATTAGATACATGATCACTGATACAGATATTGCTGTCATTGGTGCCGGTCCTGCTGGTTGTAATGCGGCGTTGCTCGCTGCTGAGTACGATTTCAGCGTGGTTATGTTAGACGAGCAAGTCAGTCCGGGAGGTCAAGTGTGGCGGGCGAAAAGCCCAGCGATCTTGAGCGCGCCAGAAACACCGGAATCTGTCGCTGGCGAGTCGGTTCGAAACGCTATCTCGCAAAGCAATGTTACTCATCTAGGAGGTGTGCGCGTATGGCACATCGAGCGCAGCGAAGACGCATTTGTTATCCATTATGAGAACGCGGGCGTATCGATTTCTCTTAGTTGCCGCTGCTTGGTGATTGCGACCGGCGCGCGCGAAACTATCCAGCCTATTCCTGGCTGGACGCTGCCGGGCGTGGTGGGAATGGCTGGTGCAACGTCGATATTCAAACAAGACCTTATCCCCATCGGATCGAAAATGGTTGTTTCCGGCACTGGCCCGCTAGTGTTCTTTGTGGCCGCCGAACAGCAGCGCCTTGGAGGAGAAGTAGCGGCAATTGTAACTTCGAATACCTTACTTGATTGGATAAAAGCCCTGCCGGCCATGTTGTTGCGTCCCGGGTTACTTTTTCGCGGTCTGCGGTGGATCACTGCTATGTATGTCAATCGTATACCAATTTACTGGGGCCACACTGTGACTCGCGTAGAAGGTGAATCCAGTGTATCGCGGGTAGAGTTTAAGAAAATCAGTAAAGACTGGACACCGCAAGGCCAACCCAGGTTTATCGAGTGTGACTGTGTAAGTCTGGGTAGTGGACTAATCTCGGCCTTTGAATCATTTCAACTTGCCGGCATTTCCCTAGAACACAACAGCGATCTAGGAGGATGGATTCCCAAACAGGAGCAAGACGGTCGAACAAATGTGGGCGGGTGTTTTATTTGTGGTGATGGCGCAGGCATACGAGGGTCGCTGGCGGCGGAAACTCATGGAAAGTTAGCCGGGCTGTCTGCTGTCGCATTTCTCGGAGCAAAGATTAATCATTCTATAGTTAAGCTGCGTAGAGAATACACCCGTGCTGCTTCGTTTGGTGAAGCAATGAGTAAACTCAGTATTCCCCGTCCCGGCCTAACCAAACTGACCACAGCAAAAACTGTGGTATGTCGCTGTGAGGGCATCACTCGTGCGGAAATAGAAGACGAGATGAATCTTGGCGCGCAGAGCACGATCTCAGTCAAGTCTGGGGTTCGAGCTGGCATGGGGCCTTGTGGAGGAAAGTTTTGTCAGACAGCAATAACAGATTTGATTGCTAAAACGAAAAGCTGCCCGGTGAGCCAGATTGCGCCACCTACCGCCCGCCCACCATTAAGGCCTATCTCTGTAAATACCCTGGCAGGGGATTTCGATTACTCTGATCTTCCCATTTCGAAGCCCTCACCACTGTGAACAAGATCTACGACATAGCTTGTATTGGAGGCGGCATCATGGGATGCGCCTCTGCTTTGCAAATGGCTGAAGGGGGCATGAAATCCATCGTGCTCGATCAAGGAGATTTAGGGCAAGGGGCATCTGGTGTAAATGCAGGCACACTTAGCTTGCAGATCAAGCGGGTAAAGCTAATGCCCTATGCGATTCGCGGCCATCAAGAGTGGGAATCCATGGGAGATGCTGTTGGCTTTAGGAAGACTGGAGGATACACGCTTGCTTTCACCGACCACGAAGCAGAACTATTGCACGAGAGAATGAGCCTCAAAGCTGAAGCAGGTGCGCCAATCGAATTTGTATCGAACAGTGCGCTCAGAGAGGCTGAGCCTAATTTAGCTGACCAAGTTGTGGCAGCGAGCTATTGTGCTGAAGATGGCTATGCTAATTCGTCCCTGACAGGTCAGTTTTATCGAGCTAGGTTAAAGCAACAAGGCGTGCAATATCGCGAAGGTTTCAAGTTGCTTGGTGTTGAGGCCGGTAATGATGGCTATGTGATTCGTTCCGCCAACACTACCGTTAGCGCAAGAAAGTTGCTGTTCTCAGCTGGTGCCTGGTTAAAATCCCTCACAGCCCTAATGGGCGTTGAGCTTCCTGTGCAGGCGCGCGTTAATACGGTATCCGTCACTGAAAGACTACCGATGTTAACGCGTTCCGTGATTGGTCATGCCACTGGACTGCTTACGATGAAACAAAAAGCCAACGGAACTTTGTTGATTGGCGGCGGCTGGCAAGGTCGTGGCACGCCAGAGCAAGGGCGTGGGCAGGTTGACACAGATTCGTTGCGATCAAATTTAGCGTTGGCCAGACACGCCCTGCCAGCTGCTGAGAATGCCCGAATATTGCGTTCTTGGACTGGGTTTGAAGCGCATGTTCCTGATTTTTATCCACTCGCGGGCAAGCTTCCGGGCTACGAGGATGTGTTTGTACTAGGTTGCGTACGCGGGGGCTATACCATTGGGCCGTACATCGGCAAGCTAATGGGGGACTACATTCTTGAACGAACAACTGAACTGCCCTTGTTTAATCCTGGGCGAAGTTTCCCCGAGGTAGTGGTATGAGCGATCCAAGTACTGTAGGTCAATTAGATGGCAAGTTAGCCCTTGTAACGGGGGGTGGCAGCGGTATTGGGGAAGCGACCGCACGTTTATTTGCTCTAGAGGGCGCAATTGTGGTGGTCGCTGGCCGTCGAAGAAAACAAATTGAAACCGTGGCTGCAGACATAGATGGTCACGCCATTGTTTGCGACGTGTCCGATCCAGGACAAGTGCAGAATCTGTTTCAGAAAGTCATCGAAATTACGGGAAGGGTCGACATACTGCTCAACAACGCCGGCGGCCCTGGACCCATCGCGCCAGTTGCTGAGGTAGATATGCACGCCTGGGTTGAATGTATGAACATTAACCTGATTGGCGCTATGTACTGCTTGCAAGAGGCCGCCAAAGTAATGATCAAGCAGCAATCTGGATCTATTATCAATATGTCTTCGCTGATGGGCATACAAGGCTATCCTATGCGATCAGCCTACGTAGCCTCCAAATTCGCTTTAATCGGAGTCACTGAAACCGTGGCGCGTGAACTCGGCCCGCACAATGTCAGGGTGAACGCATTGATGCCTGGCGCTGTGTCGGGTGCCAACATGGATCAAATTTTACAAAGCCGCGCTGAAACTGAGAATCGGGCGGTGGAAGAGATCGAACAAGAAAACTATACCGATGTAGCAGCTCTTAAGCGCTGGGTTGCTCCAGAAGAAGTTGCTAAAGCGGCATTGTTCTACGCCTCTGATCTTAGCTCTGCAGTGACGGGTGACAAAATGAAGGTTTGCTGCGGACGTTTCTAATTGACGATTACAATGAGGGCTACCTGAATCTTCATCCAGAATCACTGAGCCTTTAATTCACTTGGTTCTGCTAATTTTTTAAAATAATAGGCAGATTTAACGGCCCCCGGAAAACAAAACCGGACCACCGCACATCTTGTTCAGAAGTCAGCTGCATATTGGGAAAGCGCTGAAACAGCATGGGTAAGATTGTTATCAACATCGTGCGCGCGACGTGCATTCCCTGACAAAAATGGGGCCCATTGCCAAAAGCTTGATGCGGTTTTTTATCACGAAATATATCAAATTTATCCGCCTCTTCAAATACATCTTCATCGTGATTCGCTGAGGCCTGAATGGTATTGATAGTAGCTCCCTTTTTTATCTCATAACCACGTATTTCAGTATCAATTGCAGCAATACGCGGACTAACTTGTATCGGTGCAACCCAACGAACGGCCTCTTCAATCGCCTTAGCCCAGTAACTGTTATCATTCTTTGCCGCGTCTAATTGTTCCGGATTGGTCAGCAACCCATACAACACTATTAGCAAAGCATCCCGCGGTTCATTAATACCTCCACCAATTGCCACTTTAATATTGGCCGCGATTTGGCTATTCGGAATTGGATTCTCAGCATTGACCATTAATGACAAGGCATTCATCTGGGGATTACGAAGCAGCTCCTTAGTGTTTTCTTCTATGCAGCTATTCATTTCCTTGTGCGCAATGTCGCAACGCTCGAAAATGGAATCTAAGCGCCCATAGTTTCCCGCACCATCCATTAATGTCTGTGACCAATATTCCATTTTGTTGTCTGAGGCATTTGAAATTCCCAATAATTTTGCCAGACAGCGAGCTGCATACGGCCCCGCGAGCACAGGAAAAAGATCAATAGTTTCGTTTTGTGGCAAACGATCAACGAACTCCTCTGCTATTTCGACGTGTACAGACTGCCAGACATCTACGATACTTTTGGGGGTATAAGCCATTGCCATCGCATTACGCTCACTTTGATGTTCGTCTCCATCTTTTTTCATCAAAGTCTGAGCTTGAAACGCGCGCTCCATCGGGGCACTTGAGTCTTTCGAACTAAAGATGTCAGGATTATTTTTTACATACCGACAATCTTCATACTTTGTGATGAACGTCCGATCTATTGAGGCCACATGAACCACAGGACTTTCTGCCCGGTATCTTTTGTAAATAGGGTAAGGGTCTTCAGTCAGATGCTTCATCTGGGTCGATGAATCTATGGGAATGGCGCGCATATTATCTACCTTCTATTTACTGATTTATTACCAATGCCGCTGACGAGCTATTTGTATACCGGCAACAAATTCAGCATCGCTAAAATGTGGCAGCTAGCGTAAAAAACACCAAGAGCTATGACTGTGTGAATAACAAAATTACTCCCTACGAAGCCACCATGATCAGCCTCTTTAAATTGTTGCTTACTTTTCTTAATCATAAGCGGCGGAATTATCAGAGCGTTAATTGCTAAAACCAAACCAGCAAAGCCAATCGCATGAAGAAATCCATCCGGGAAAAAGACCCCTCCGACTATGGGCGGCATAAAAGAAATCAAAGCCGTTTTAAAACGCCCTGTTTTAGAATTATCAAAATCAAATCTGTCTTTGATAAAATCAAATAGTCCTAGGCTCACAGCTAGAAAAGAAGAAATAATTGCCGCATTTGCAAATATGCTTAATAGCGTAGAGGCACTGCCGCCCATCAACACTTCAAGCAGATCGCCAATGTTACCGCCCGCTGCAGATACTTCTCGAAACTCTGTTTGTGGAACGTTGCCGAATGACACTAGCAGAAACACGAGATAGATAATCAAGCAGCCTAATGATGCTATGAGAATGCTTCTGGAAATCGTTGTGTATCGCTTCCCGTAATAGGCAACCAAGCTAGGCACCACACTGGTAAAGGTAAAGGATGTTAGATAAAAAGGAAGTGCAGCAAAAACATAATAGAAGCGAGGGGTGTCATTCTCCACGGCATTAGCCGCAGTAAATCTCGACCAGTTTATGGTGAAACTTAGATCAAACATCACCAATATAAAACTTACGATCATACCAAATAAGAAGACCGCGGTAACTTTAGAAACAGCAGCGGTGCTTAGCCAAACCACGAAAGCCAGCGAAATGGCGAACACCAAACTAGCAACCACATGCGGAAGCTCCACACCAAAAAGACTAACTGAAGTTTGGCTAACTATTGAGCCGCCTCCGCTTATATAGGCGTAATCCAAAATATAAAGTAAAAAGACAAACAATAGACCATTAAATATGTTCCACCCTCTCCCGAGAGTGCTTTTAATCAGGGTGTCGAAGCTATCGCCAGGCTCAAAGTTAAGATTTACACGCAGAATCATCAAGGCTGCACTGGAGGTTGCAAACGCTGTAACTAGTAAGCAGGCGATTGACCAATATAGCCACATCCCCGAGGAAACCGTTGGTAAAGAAAATATCCCTGCACCAATGGCAGACCCAATACATATAACTGTTCCTGAAAACGCAGTTTTGGGAGAATTCGAAAGTTGTGTATTTGACATGCTCTACCTGTGCCCATAATTAAAACAAAATCTAGTTACTAAGGCTTCGATACCTTGGAACCTGCGGATACGCCGTAACATCACTTGGCTCGTCAACAACACCGTTGTCATTCTCATAAGTTGCATATTTATCGAGCAATACTTGTAATACTTCTGGTTCACTAAAACTAAGATCAATCGATTCGCTCGGGTCATTAGCTAAGTTATAAAGCTTCCAGTTGGCAGGCTCCCAAGGCTCTCGTAGACGCAGGCCCTTCCATTCACCCATGTAGATGCTGGCGTTGCCGAACAGTTCAAATGCGACTGCCTCATCCGCAGCGTAAGCGCTGTCAGATCTGCCAGTCATATAATCAACCAGCGAACGCCCGCGCATAGGAAACACCGGCTTGCCCTGATATTCGGTGCCTGGATGTTGCGCTCCGGCCAAATCCAATAGGGTAGGTGTAATATCGGCTACTGAGGCAAACTGATCTCGCACGTTTTCATCACTAACGAGCGCTTTATTGTAAACTAACAAAGGTACTCGTGTGCCGCCTTCACTTAGCATAAACTTATAGTGCTTTAGATGAACGGAGCTTACTTGTGCCCATCCTAAGCCCTGAAACAAATACGAGTTTTCGGCCCCCATATTTTCGTGCTCGTTATTGACGCCAGTGGCTTCAAAATACTCTTGGTAAGCATTTCTCTGCGATCTATCATAAGGGTCTGCACCATTATCAGACATAAAGACGATGACGGTATTTTCTAGTTCACCTTGGCTTTCTAGATATTGCATAACGCGGCCAATATTAGCGTCTAGGTTGTCGACCATGGCAGCGTAAACTGCCATCTTTCGCGCTTCGTTTTTCTGTTCGCGTTCGGATAGTTTATTCCACGCAGGAACGTCAATTGATCGCGCGGGCAAATCTAATTCCCGCGGCACTAAACCGCCACTCTTCATGCGCTCAAAACGTTTGCTGCGAACATCATCCCAGCCCCCTGCGTAGGCCTCTTCATATTTACTGATGACATCTTGTGGCGCTTGTACGGGCCAGTGCGGCGCCGTAAATGAAAGATAGGCAAAGAATGGGCTTTGTTTATCGCCCCCCTCTATCATCTCCAGCAATTTATCTGTAAACAGATCGCTAGAGTACCCTTCCGGCCGCTCAACAGGCATTCCATTTTCAGTATAGCTAGCCTTTGGCACATTGGCGTTGGTCCCTAAATCATTAAAATGATTTGCCCCTCCATTGAGCAAGGCAAATGTATTCGAGAACCCTTTTGCAGAGGGAAATCTCTGTTTTTCTTCCATACCTAAGTGCCATTTCCCAGACATATATGTCTGATAACCAACATCACGTAGCAGCTCGGCAACCGTCACCGTGTGGTCGTTCAAATATCCTTGATACCCGGGTAAACCTTCATGGTGAGGTAACTTATCTTCTTTCATTGTACCCAGTCCGTTCAAATGGTTATCTACTCCAGTGAGCAACATTGAACGAGTTGGCGAACAGGTTGGTAGCGTATGGAACTGATCGAAGCGCAATCCTGACCTTGCGAGAAGATCCAAATTAGGAGTTTCTATTTCACTACCGTTAAACCCAATATCGCCATACCCTAAATCGTCCGCAACAATTAATAATATATTTGGTCGCGGGTTCAAAGCCGACACCAAACCCTCTTCCCTTTCTGGCTCCTGACTACATCCGACTACGAGCAGGATCATTGCAATAAATACTAGCGTACTTCTCATTACTTTTTCCATTTAGTCAATCGAACGGGGACACTGATAAAATAGTAAGTTAACACATCGGCTTTTGGAATTCTAAGTGCTGGAATCGCTGTATCGCCGGGCCACTGCTAAACGGTAAGAAATCCCAGGCGGCAGACAAAGGGGGGCAAGAATAAGTCTTGATTTTCACTAATTAACGTAATTTCTGAGAAAGACGGCCAGCTGTTATAGCGCGTTATTTTTCTCACCAAAGGAAAACGCGTTATGAACTATAGTGAGCCACTCCTATCGACATCTAGTTTGTTAAAGTACTAGTTTGCAGCCGTTGCCGAAAAGCTTAGGCCATTACTAATAGCCATCAGTTATAATTTGCTTCAGCCGGGTATCCATTTGCGCCACTTTATCTGGGTGTTGTTCTGCTAAATTGTAAATTTCGCTTGAATCAGTTAATAGATCAAAAAGCTGTGGTTTGTTCATGTAACCACCTTGAATCGATTTATTATCTGCGACAAATCTGTACTTCTGCTCGCTAGCAGGAATGTATTTCCAACTCCCTGTTCTAAGTGAGCCATTGGTCAGGGATTCTTCTACTAAATTCGCGCGTCCTTGAGTAGATTGTCCAAGCCATACAGCCAACTGTTCTTGACTATCTTGCGCTTCATTAACATTGAGCCCTACGCTCGCCAGGTCCCGAAAGCCTTCGTGGTTTTGAAAGCGCCAATCACCCCGGAAGAAATCATGCAGTAGGTTGCGCAGCGGGTTACCCCTCATAAGAAGATGCGATTGCTAGACATCGTCTCGGTAATTCCCAAGGCGGCGTCAGGAAAAATTCTAAGGGGTGTATTGGTAGAACAGGAAAGAGAGCGCTTGCAGGCGAAAAGCTAAGCAACTAGCCAATTTAGCTAAAGCGGATTACCACATGCCAATTCACCCCTGAATTGGCTATAATCCGGCCTCTCAGCATTCACGCAGGTCTGGCCCCACATGTCATCAAGCAATAAAGTCGGCTTTGTCTCTCTCGGCTGCCCGAAAGCCCTAGTAGATTCCGAGCGCATACTCACGCAGTTAAAATCCGATGGCTACGATATCGTGCCCAGCTACGACGATGCGGATCTAGTCGTTGTGAACACCTGCGGATTTATAGACAGTGCGAAGCAAGAATCTCTAGACGCGATCGGCGAGGCCATCGCTGAGAATGGCAAGGTGCTCGTAACTGGTTGTCTGGGTGCTCAAAAGGAAATCATTACCAATGCTCACCCGAAGGTACTAGGCGTGACCGGTCCCGCTGCCTACGAGCAGGTCGTCAATCAGGTTCACAATTTCCTTCCACAAAATGCGTCTCATGACCCCTTTATCGATCTAGTACCTGCGCATGGAATAAAACTAACTCCGAGGCATTATGCCTACTTAAAAATATCTGAAGGCTGCAATCACCGTTGCAGTTTCTGCATCATTCCCTCGATGCGCGGCGACCTTGTTAGCCGGCCCGTTGGAGACGTCCTCGATGAAGCAGAAAGACTAGCTAATGCAGGTGTGCGGGAGTTGCTGGTAATCTCACAAGATACTAGTGCCTACGGCGTGGACACCAAATATCAAACTGGTTTTTGGCAGGGTCAGCCAGTTAAGGCCAGCATGCAGGGACTCTGCGAGGCACTCGCGCAGCTCGGCATCTGGGTTCGACTGCACTATGTTTATCCCTATCCTCACGTGGATAAGATCATTCCCTTGATGGCCGAGGGGAAGATATTGCCCTATCTGGACATACCGTTTCAGCACGCAAGCCTGAATGTGCTGAAGGCAATGAAACGCCCCGCCGCAACAGAAAAGACACTCGACAGGATTCTGAATTGGCGCGAACAATGTCCTGAAATCACGCTACGCAGCACCTTCATTGTCGGTTTCCCCGGCGAGACCGATGCCGACTTCGAAGAGCTCCTAGGATTTCTAGAGGTTGCTCAATTGGATCGAGTCGGCTGCTTTCAGTATTCAGCGGTGGATGGCGCCGCGGCCAATGAGCTTGCAAACCCTGTAGCTGAAGAGCTGAAACAAGAACGCTGGGAACGCTTCATGGCAGCCCAGCAAGAGATAAGCACGAAAAAGCTGCAAGCAAAGATTGGCCAAGTAGTCGAAGTGCTAGTGGATGAGGCTAACTCAGAGCAAATTGTCGCGCGATCTGCAGCAGACGCACCAGAGATCGACGGCAATGTATTCATTCAGCCGGATCAAGATGTCGAGGCGGGTGATTTTGTTCAGGTAAAGGTTGATGACGCCGACGAGTATGACCTGTATGGCAAACTCGTCAGCTAGTAGCTAATCGTCTTCCTCAGCACTAGCGGCGAATAGCCAACCAATTCAGACCTATTGTCAGTTCACCCATCTCTATTCTCCAACGTCTTGTGATTATTTCTTCTATTGAACAATCCAGTTTCATCACCCCGCTATCCACAGCACCGGTCAACAAGCTTCCTAGAGGAATCTGATTCCAAGCCTAGCGAGTCCGTAAAAAAGAAAGTAGTCTAACGGCCTACCCGTAAGCCTAATCGCCAAAGGATACTTCCATGCTCCCATCCCGCCTGTTTGTCGCGTTCCTGTTTTCCCTGCTTGCCTCTACAAGCCTCGCGCAGACAGCCCCCGGCGCACCGTTCACCGGCCTGAAAGCCGAGATGGCCAGCAGCATCGAGGCCAAGGCAAAGATGACGCAGGAAATCATCGACACCCTCTTCTCTTTCTCCGAACTGGGATTTCAGGAATTCGAGACCCAGCGATATCTCACCGAATTACTCGCCGCTAACGACTTCGATATCGAACTCGGAGTCTCCAATATTCCCTCTTCCTGGTGGGCGAGTTGGGGCAGTGGAGAACCGGTTATCGCTCTAGGCTCGGATGTCGATGGCATTCCACGCGCTTCACAGATGCCAGGAGTCGCCTACCGGCAGCCGATGATCGAAGGTGCCCCCGGTCATGGTGAAGGACACAACTCTGGACAGGCAGTTAACATCGTAGCCGCACTTGCAGTAAAAGAAATCATGGAGCGAGAGAATTTACCGGGCACCATAGTGTTATGGCCAGGCATCGCCGAGGAACTGTTGGCTACCAAGGCCTGGTATGCGCGAGACGGACTGTTCGATGGCGTAGATGCCGTCCTCTTTACCCATGTATCGAACAACATGAATGTTAGCTGGGGCGATGCGAGAGGCACCGGCTTAGTTTCAGTCGAATATCTCTTCGATGGAGTGGCTGCCCACGGCGCCGGCGACCCTTGGAAGGGGCGAAGCGCACTTGATGCGGTAGAACTACTAAACGTAGGATGGAACTTCCGCCGCGAACATCTACATCCCCTGCAGCGCTCCCACTATGTTATTAGCAACGGCGGCGACCAGCCAAACGTAGTGCCCTCTTTTGCGAGCGTCTGGTACTTCATACGTGAAATCACCGCAGAAAATATCATGGAGAATTTCGCAACCCTGCAGCGCGTCGCCGAAGGCGCGGCGATGATGACAGACACAACGGTTAGCAGGAAAATAGTCGGTGCCGCATGGCCGCGGCATTTCAATCGACCCATAGCACTTGCCATGGATGAAAATATCAAGACCGTAGGTTTGCCTACTTGGTCAGAAGACGACCAGCGCTTTGCCAAGGCACTGCAAACACTAATGGGCTCGGACAATCCGCAGGGCCTGGCCACAGATCTTTCCGGCATAGCCGAACCTCAGGAAACTCCGGTGTCTGGAGGTTCGGATGATATAGGCGACATCTCCTGGAATGTGCCAACTGTCACCTTACGCTACCCATCGAATGTGCGCGGCTTGCAGGGGCATCATTGGTCGAGCGCTATGGCGATGGCTACACCGATTGCTCACAAGGGTGCCACCGCAGGCGCTAAGGTTGTAGCAGCTACTATGCTCGACCTGATTCAAGATCCCTCCCTAGTCCGTGACGCTCAAGCCTACTTCGATGATGTGCAGACCGCTGAGGTGCAGTACGAACCCTTCATCGGGCCAGAAGATGCCCCAGCCATCGAGAAGAATGCAGAGATCATGGCCCAGTTTAAGCCGCGCTTAGAGGAGCTGTATTATGATGCTTCCAGATTCGACACTTATCTGGATCAGCTGGGCATCGAGTATCCGCAATTGGAACCAAACTTAATCCAACGAAACCAATAGGCTATTCGTGTTTTCATTATTGACAGCAGATTATTCCGTCGTAGTAGTGCTTGAATCATGCGCAGAGCCTCTACATTGATGCTATACAGTGGCAAGTTATTTTCCTGTTCCCGACTCTCCGCCCTGCCTGCGCTGCTGTTGGCTGGAACCTGCCTCGCTCAGTCCGATTCGCAATCAGTAGTCGCCGACACGGTACTATCCGAGTTAGGTATAAATAGGGCGAAGCAGGAATATCGAACCTCCAGACCAAGAGAGCTAACTGTACTCACCCAGACACTCTCCGCAGAACAGATCGACAGGGCCGTTCTAAATAGATTGATGCAAGAAATAAATTCTGAGCCTGCGAACACCAAAGCCCGCATCGGGATCAACGACAGTCAGCTGCAGGAATTATTCATCACCATTTCCAATGCACGCGGCTTCATCAACGGCAGCGAGATGGCCAACGTACGTGCGATGTGCGCTGTATGGGATGAATCGACTATGCAGGGTGAATCACGAATAGCTGCAGCGATAGCCGCCTACAAAACGCGCGAGCAGCTTACCCAGACATTCATAGCGAAGTACTATTCAGTCGTGTTGTTTGATATCGAAGCTATTCTGGATGAAGAGTCCCTACCCCTATTCCGCGCCTACATGAATGATAGGCGTAGACGGCTAGCCAATGCCGGAATGACATCCTGGGGATCTCCAGTACAGAATATTAGCGCTGGCACTGATACTATTAATTTCCATTGCCGCACAAACTAGAAAATATTATTGGAGTTAAGCTGTGAGTTATAAGTGTTTTGAAGTTTCCGTTGAAAACAAGATCGCCCATATAGTTCTAAATCGGCCTGAAAAAAGAAACAGCATGATTCCTGAATTCTGGGATGAGTTACCCGCGATCGTTGAGGAGCTCGATGCGAATGCTGAAGCGCGAGTTATTGTTATATCTTCTACCGGCCCACATTTTACAGCTGGCATCGACACGGCCGTGTTCAGTAACAACGCAGCGCAAAGTGATGATCCAATAGTCGCCGAGAAACAAAGGCGCACTCATGGAGCGAAACTCTACGACACAGTCGATTACTTACAGCAGACCTTCACCTGCCTTGAAGAATGCAGGGTGCCGGTGCTCGTAGCTATTCAGGGCGGCGTCATAGGTGGCGGCGTAGATCTGATCACCGCCTGCGATATGCGTTATATGACTGCCGAAAGCTTTCTCACTATATTCGAAATTAATATTGGCATGACCGCCGACGTCGGCACCTTCCCCCGCATAACTAAGCTGTTACCCGAGGGAGTGGTCAAGGAACTCGCCTACACCGGTCGCCGAATGTCTGCCCCTGAAGCGAAATCACTAGGTTTCGTAAACGAGATATTTTCAGACCAAGAGTCCCTGCTTGAGGGAGTCATGAAGATAGCGCAGCAGATAGCAAGCAAAGCGCCTCTAGCGATCTATGGAAGCAAACGCATCATCAACTACTCGCGGGATCACAGCACCGCTGACAGCCTCGACTACATCGGCATCTGGAACGCCAGCATGCTGCAGAATGCCGAAATCATGGAAGCGATGACAGCGGCTGCGGAAAAGCGCCCAGCAGAATTTGTGGATATTCCCAAGAAGAGAAGAAAGATGGGATCTGGCATAGTTGATTAGGAATTCATTTTTCGAGAAAAGAATCCAGAATCAATTCCGATGAGGCTGCTCTAAACCAGACCTCTCAATAATTGCCCACAGTGATCCAGATCACTTAATTTAAGCGTATAATATAGCTAGCTAAAAAAATAATAAAAAATAAGACCGGCGAAAGCCAAACGGACAGGGAATTCGACAATGATTAAACCACTTGTTGGCATACTGATAGTTTTAGTTATCAGCTGTGGAATTGCTCTAGCAGGCAGCCAAGGCAGCATAGAAGGAAATGGCCTACCTCTTTTTCTGATCTGTGCGAGTGTGGCGTTCATACTTCACTGGATTGTTTTCGTTCCCTCATTCATCCTTCAGACTGAACACTATTTCGATCTTACCGGATCCATCTCCTACATCTCTACGATCATCGTGGCCTATTTGTTTCACCCCGATATGGATGCGCGCGGCCTAGTTGTCTGCGCTCTCGTTGCTATCTGGGCGATACGTCTGGGCAGTTTTCTATTCCTGCGGGTTAAGCGAGATGGTAAAGATCGACGCTTCGATGAAATTAAGACTAGGTTCTTCCGCTATATGTTCACCTGGACACTCGGCGGAGCTTGGGTGTTTATCACCATGGCCGCCGGCCTCGCCGTCATTACTTCTGCCAATCAAGTTGCCTTAGATGGATTCTTCTATGCGGGTATTGCTTTGTGGGTACTAGGATTCGGCATAGAAATAGTCGCCGATCGTCAGAAAGCCAACTTTCGTAGAAATGCGCAGAACAAGGAAAAATTCATAACAGTAGGATTATGGTCTCTTTCCCGCCACCCAAACTACTTTGGTGAAATCGTACTTTGGCTTGGAATCGCCGTAGTTGCTCTGCCGGCTTTAGTGGGCTGGCAGTACGTCACGCTTATATCTCCAATTTTCGTAGCATTCTTACTGATCAAGGTGAGCGGTGTAAAACTTCTGGAGAAAAGCGGCATGGAGCGTTGGGGCGAAGACCCAGCCTACAGAAACTATGTTGCCAGCACTCCCTCTCTCGTGCCATTCTCCGGAAGAAAGAACATACAATAGATCAATATTGGGGGAGAAATGCATGAATACCCGAACCGCATGGCTTCTGACAAGCAGCCTACTCCTCCTCAGCGCCACTTCCCTATCGCTACAAAGCAGCGCACAGAGCCTGACACAGATAAACTTCAACGCCTCTGAGTCCTGCTCCGCGCTTAACAATCTCAATATTGCAGACACTCGCATAACCCTAACCGAAATAGTCAATCGGGATTCATTCACAGTGCCCGGGACGGACAACGTGATGCAGGCGCCTGCATTTTGTAGACTTGTCGGCGTGACAACACCCGCAGTAAATTTCGAAGTTTGGCTGCCACTGTCGGGTTGGAACAGCAACTATCAGAGCGTGGGAAATGGCGGCATGGCTGGCACTATAAGCTATGCCTCGATGGCCAATGCACTCAGACGCGGGTATGCAACAGCAAGCACCGATACAGGCCATGAAGCAGGACCGATTTCCTTCGACGCATCCTGGGCATCGGGCAGACCGGATCTGATTGAAGACTTTGGCCATAGAGCCTTGCATCTAACGACAGTGAACGCGAAGCAAGTTACCGAAGCTTTCTATCGAGCGCCGCCCGATTACTCTTACTATGTTGGCTGCTCCAAAGGAGGCCAGCAGGGCCTTATGGAGGCTCAGCGTTATCCGAACGATTTCGATGGCATCATCGCCGGCGACCCAGCGAACAATTGGACGCGATTCTATGCCGGCGCTCATCTGTGGTATTCACAAGCGCTGCTCGCAGATGAAGGCAGTTATGTTCCACCAAGCAAACTACCTGCGCTTGGCAATGCAGTGAACGAAGCCTGCGATGCACTTGACGGTGTCAGCGATGGCATCTTACAGAACCCACTCGCCTGCGAATTTAAACCCGCTAGCTTGGCCTGCCCAATCGGTGTGGACAATGACAGCTGCCTGACTCCTAAACAGGTTACCGCCGTAGAGCGAATTTGGTCCGGTGTAGAGGATTCTTCTGGAGAGCTGATCTACCCGGGCTTAGTTCCCGGAGGAGAAGCGTCACGTGGCTCCTGGTCTACCTGGGTGACGGGGCCAGAGCCCTTTCAGTCGCTGCACTGGCGTGGTGGCGAGGGATTCTTCCGCTGGTTCGTGTTCGACGATCCTGACTGGGACTTCCGTACTTTCGATTTCGATTCCGATCTAAACTATGCGTTGGAAAAAGTGGGCTCTGCGGTTGACTCGAATAACCCAGACCTGCGGCCATTCCGAGACAATGGCGGCAAGCTTATTGTCTACCATGGCTGGAGCGATCCAGACATCTCTCCCCTAGCTTCAATCGACTATTTCGATCGCGTCGTGGACGTTATTGCCCAGGAGTCAGCGTCGCAATCCGCCCTCAGTGATACACAGGAGTTCTATCGACTTTTCATGGTGCCCGGCATGGCCCATTGTGCGGGCGGCCCGGGACCGGACCGATTCGATGCGCTTACTGCACTTGAGAATTGGGTAGAGAGAGATATTGCGCCAGAGACTATGCTTGCCTCTAAAATTATCGATGATGAAGTAGTCCGCACACGCCCGCTGTGTGTACATCCTGAGATGGCGACCTACAACGGCAGTGGAGATTCAGACGATGCCGCCAACTTTAGTTGCACGGCACCCTAGTTGTAATGCTCCCCAGCAGTAACGCAAATAGTTGTGACACATATCGGCTAACGGAACTACTCGGCTGAATTCTAGCCTTTATTCACATCCACCACTTTTTTGCTGCGCAGCATACTTACAGTAGCAGAGGCATCAGAGATTCTCTGAATCTCAAGAAACTGGCCCTCACTCTGCGAATTCGCTCCCAAATGAAAACCCACGAATGAAAGAAGAACCGCAAGTAAACCTAGCAAGATAGTTTTCATAGTGCAGAGCTCTCTTCCCCAGTGAATAAAGGATGTATGTCCATGAAAAATTCTGAATTTGTGTCCAATATATTGGACATAAAGCTTATTCTAGACAGACATTGATCTCGTATCGAATATTTTTTACACCAGCACAAATCACATTCCCGAGATTAAGGCATACCTACTTGCACCAAATGTTGGATTAAACTAACTTAGCGCAGCGACAAGGAGAGAGCATGAGCTGGCAAGATGAAGTAGATGAATTAAGGCGCCGCGAAAAGTTGGCGGCTGCCATGGGCGGCGAAGAACGCATTCAGCGCCAACACGACAATGGACGACTCACCGTAAGAGAACGTATCGATGCACTTGCTGACACAAACTCCTTTCATGAAATCGGAGCGCTAGCGGGAAAGGCAACTTACAGCGATGAAGGCCAGTTGGAAGATTTCACTCCTTCAAATTTTGTTCTTGGTACAGCAAAAATAAACAACAGACGGGTCGTTATTGGTGGAGATGACTTCACTGTGCGCGGCGGCGCGGCCGATGCAAAGATTGGCGACAAATCAGGCTACGGCGAGCGCTATGCACTCGAGATGCGCCTGCCCTTGGTAAGGCTTATAGACGGCAGCGGTGGCGGTGGCTCGGTGAAGACACTGGAGATGGTAGGTCATTCCTACGTCCCTGCCCTGCACGGATTCGAGACTACAATGCAGCTAATGGGGCACGTCCCTGTCGTCTGTGCCTGCATGGGCTCGGTAGCCGGGCTCGGCGCAGTTCGCACCACCATCTCTCATTTCTCCCTGATGATTAAAGACACTAGCCAGCTATTTGTCGCCGGCCCGCCGGTAGTCGAGCGCGGTTTCGGCAAACCCATAGAGAAGAACGAGCTGGGTGGTTCAGACATCCATGCAAACGGCAGCGGCGCAGTAGACAACGAAGTGGAAACGGAGCAAGAGGCTTTTGAGACAATTTCTCGTTTCCTATCCTACCTGCCACAGAATGTCTGGCATGCTCCACCTAGAATAGAGAACACAGATCCAGTCGAGCGCAGAGACGAATCGCTGCTTTCTGTCATCCCTAGAGATAGACGCCAGATGTACCAAGTAAGGGAGATCATTAACTCCATAGTCGACATTGAATCATTCTTCGAGATAAACCCCAATTATGGCAAATCACTTGTGGTTGGGCTCGCGCGCCTGAATGGCTATTCGATCGGCATCATGGCAAATGACACGCACCACCACGGCGGCGCGGTAAATGCGAGCGCGTCCGAGAAGATGATGAGGTTCGTCGATCTAGCTGATACCTTTCATATCCCCATCCTCAACTTAGTCGACAATCCTGGATTTCTGATTGGCCGGGCGGCTGAAGAAGAAGGCACTGTGCGAATCGGCAGTCGTGCTCTGATGGCCTGTTATCAGGCCTCCGTTCCTTGGGTATCAGTCATTACTCGGCGCTGCTATGGGGTCGCCGGTGCTGGCCATGGCAATGCCGATCGACTTAACCTGCGCTATGCATGGCCGTCGGCCGATTGGGGTTCATTACCTATAGAGGGTGGTGTTCAGGCCGCCTACCGCCGCGACATCGAGGCTGCAGATGATCCCGACGCACGCCGGCGCGAACTTGAGGGGATGTTAGAGAAATACCGCTCGCCATTTCGGACGGCCGAGGCATTCGGTATAGAAGAAATTATAGATCCAAGAGACACCCGAGCGCTGCTCTGCGACTGGGCAGAGCTAGCCTACGAGTTATTGCCTAGCCAGCTCGGGCCGAAGGCGCGCACACCGCGCCCGTGAATCTAGTCAGCGGGTTCTAATCTAAGCAAGGCACCGTCTTCCTCATCGGTGAGTACGTACAGATAGCCATCGGGCCCCTGCCTAACATCTCTTACACGGTGCTTAAGTTCCGTCAGCATACTCTCGCGACGGATCTCTTGCCCCCTGCTATTGAAGACAATCCGCTGCAAATGACCAGTTCCGGGAATGCGTCCTTCCATCATGGCGCCAACAAAAAGATTGCCCTGCCATTTCGGAAAATGTTCTCCAGTGTAAAACGTCAGAGCAGAAGGTGCTATGGAGGGCCACCACACAACCGTTGGACTCTCGAATTCTTCACGCCAGGGAGTCTGCGACACCCAATCACCGCGGTAATTTCTGCTATAGGAAGCCAGCGGCCAGCCGTAATTCTTTCCAGGCAGAATGATATTCGCCTCATCGCCGCCCTGAGGACCATTCTCGCTCGCCCAGAGCTGGCCCGTTTCCGGATGCAACGCCATACCCAACTGATTTCGATGACCTACAGAATAAACCTCGGGAAGATATTCCCCTGATTCGACGAAGGGGTTGTCATCCGGCGCCGTTCCATCATCATTGAGGCGCAGCACCTTGCCGTAGTGCACGTCTGGGTCCTGCGCATATTCGCCCGTGCCTATGTACACGTAGGAGCCCCCAAGCGTCATCATCAACTTGCCGTCCGGGGCAAATATTAGGGCCGAGGCAGCGATACCGCTATCGACTCCCTTAGCGACAAAAATTTCTTCCACATTTTCCAAATTGCCCTCGACCAATCTTCCACGCACCAAGCTCACCGCTTGATTTGGCTCACCCTCGTGCATGATGGCCTTAGTATGCGTCATATAGACGATCTGATCGTCATCGGGATGCACAGCGACTGCCATCAGTCCTGCGCGAAACACAGCAGAATAGACTTCAGGCACGCCAGGGATATCTCGCTGAAGTAGTTGTCCATCACGAATTACACGTAGCTTACCGGTGTAGCGCTCCGTGATTAGAATGTCACCGTTATCGCGAAACGCCATGCCCCAGGGATTAGCAAGACCGGTGGCAATAGGCACAACCTTGATTTGCCCCACCTCAAAGCTTGGCAGCAAGAGAGGCTCAGTAATAGAAGGAGGAGCAACAAATGCATCCTGCGCTAATACTGAAACGCTCCAAGTAAGAAAAATCGCGAACAAAGTTATCGGATTTCTTTTTGTTTTGTACATAACTTTTCCTGTTGTTTTAAGTTTCGTATTTAGTCTAGTGCTGATGTCCTAGGCCATGTTCTGCAGCGACCGCATCGTAATGCAAGCGAATTAGATCTCTGCCAAAGTCTCCATTGAAATCACGCCAGACTAGATGAACGTGATTAGCATCGTTCTGTGTATTATCATACTCGATCAAAAAACTTCCACCTTGAATTCGATAGTAATGCGCATCTCCGGGCTCAAAGCCGCCGATCCAGGCAAACTTAACAGCATAAATGCCGTCAGCCATGATAGTCCGAAGGCGTTCACTGGCAACGACTTCGGTTTGAGCAGAAGCCACCTCCAAAATAAT
>JAPKAI010000028.1 GCA_028825335.1 Gammaproteobacteria bacterium
CGACTACCGATTTACGAGGAAATCGACAGAGGAAAGTCCGGGCTCCATAGAGCAGAGTGCCAGGTAACGCCTGGGGGGTGTAAACCCACGGCTAGTGCAGCAGAAAGTATACCGCCTCAAAGCTTTCGGGCAGTGAGGTAAGGGTGAAATGGTGCGGTAAGAGCGCACCGCGCGACTGGTAACAGTTCGTGGCAAGGTAAACCCCACTCGGAGCAAGGCCAAATAGGAATCCACAGATGCTGCTCGCATTGGGTTCGGGTAGGCCGCTAAAGACCTGTGGCGACACAGGTCGTAGATGAATAATTGTCCTCGACAGAACCCGGCTTATAGGCTGGCTCGCTTTATTTTTCCCCATTTTGTAAAAAATCTAAAGATTCTTAATAATCCACTTTAAGTAAGGATGCTATTAAGTTGTATTCACTCAGGATAGACTTTTCTTTTTCTGTGATTTAGCGACATTTTCCCCACTTTTAGCGACACGTTCCCGCACTTTCCCTATAAATATCAGGCAAATAAGCCTTGCGCGGACGCAATACAGCCTCTATAGTGTTTCTTTGTGGCGAAAAGTGGAAAGAACTGTCGATTTGTGGGAATTGAAGGAATCAACCCTGCGACACTACTTGCACTAATAATGGGGACAACACGTGTTTCGCGGCATAAATACTATCAATCTAGATGCAAAAGGTCGCATGGCTATGCCGTCGCGTTACCGTGAGCAGCTCTCAGAGCAGTGCTTGGGGCATTTAGTAGTTACTATCGACACAAACCATCGTTGCCTTTTGCTCTATCCACTTTCCGAGTGGGAGCACATTGAGCGTGAAATAGAATCCCTCTCGAGTTTTGATCCAAAGTCCCAGCGTGTCAAACACCTTCTTATCGGCCATGCCAATGACTTAGAGCTTGACGGCAGTGGCCGTGTGTTGCTCCCGCAAGAGCTGCGTCAATATGCGCAGCTAGAAAAGCACGTGTGTCTTATTGGTCAAGGCAAGAAGCTTGAGATCTGGAGTCAGGATAACTGGAATCAACAGCGCGATCAGTGGTTAGCGGAATCGGCAACGGCAACGGAAGGCGAGCTGCCAGATAAACTGCGCTCCTTGGCGCTCTAGGTTGAATGTATGACCGGCGAGTCAGCTCACGAAACGGTATTGGTTGCGGAAGCTATCGATGCGCTTTCAATCCGTAAAGATGGGAGCTATGTAGATGCAACATTCGGGAGAGGAGGACATAGCCGGCTAATTCTTGAGAATCTAGGAGCCCATGGCAGTCTTATTATTTTCGACAAAGACCCTGAGGCGATCGAAGCCGCGAGAATAATTAGAGAGAAAGATGAGCGTTTGCAGATCGCTCATACACCATTCGGTGATTTAGAGGAGCAGTTAACTGCGCTAGGGCTGAGTGAGGGAGTTGACGGCATCTTATTCGATCTAGGTGTTTCCTCTCCGCAGCTAGACAATGCAGAGAGAGGATTTAGCTTTCTCCGCGATGGTCCGCTCGATATGCGTATGAATCCTGATGTGGGGCAGAGTGCCGAACAATGGATCAATAGCGCGGCAGAGACAGAGATAGCTGACGTGTTGTATCAGTTCGGCGAAGAGCGACATTCCAGACGCATGGCGCGCCGAGTCATTCTGGAGCGCGCAGAGAAACGTATTACCAGAACCGGCGAATTGGCGGAGATTATTAAAGAAGCGAACCCGGCATGGGAGCGAGATAAGCATCCGGCTACGAGGGCGTTTCAGGGAATTCGAATTTTCATAAACGACGAGCTAGGCGAGTTAGAGAGAGGCTTAGAGCAGGCATTGAAGATGCTTAAGGTGGGAGGCAAGCTTGTTGTTATAAGCTTCCACTCCTTAGAGGATAGAATGGTTAAGAGGTTTATTGCAAAGCAGGCAAAAGGAGATAGCTATCCAAGAGATCTGCCGATACCACAGGATATGTTAAGCCCGAAACTAAGCCCGATAGGAAAGAGAATCAAGGCCAGCGCGCTCGAGGTGGACCGAAATCCAAGGTCAAGAAGCGCGGTAATGCGAGTAGCAGAGAAGATCGCTCAATAAGCAATACCCAGAAAGCGGTGAGATATGAGCATACAAAAGAATAAAAAGAAGAGCGAGGAAGTATCGAAAGAACTCTCTGTTTTAGAGTGGGCGGGCGTAAGAACTCGAGTCACATTCGCCTTATTCGCTGCACTGACGTTCGTGCTAGTCGCTGGCTTATCGGTAGTAGCTACAACTCATGAAAATCGATTCGCTTTTAATGAGCTTCAAGTGCTGCGTCATGAGGCGAACGGTTTAGAGGTGGAATGGGGTCAGCTACTAATAGAGCAGAGTACATTCGGTGTTGAAGGTCGAATAGAGCAGAAAGCATTCGAGCAACTACAGATGGAAGTGCCGGATATCGCCAAAATTGTAATGGTGAATCATGAGCAGCGCTAAATCAGCTTCACTTATAGAGCAGTGGCGACTGTACCTAGTGCTATTCCTTATGTTTCTTTGTGTGCTCGCCATTGGTTGGCAAGTGAGCACATTGCACATCGTTGATCGCGACTTCTTGCAGGGCCAGGGTGATATTCGAACAATTCGCACGGTACCTTTGGTCGCGAATCGAGGATTGATTTCGGATAGAAATGGTGAGCCGTTGGCGGTGAGTTCGCCGGTCAAGTCGATCTGGGTGAATCCTCAGGAAATAGGTGATCAGCATTCTGTGATCGAGCGCCTAGCAATGGAGTTGGGGTTAGATTCTGATTCTCTGCTTGCTTTCATGGAGAGAAACAGTGGTCAAAAGTTTCTCTATGTAAAAAGGCGCCTTGCACCTGCTGAGGCTGAAAGAATTCTAGCTTTGGGCATCGACGGTGTTTACGAGCAACAGGAATACCAAAGGTTTTACCCGCAGGGCGAGGTAGCCGCTCATCTAGTCGGTTTCAGCAATGTCGATGATGTTGGGCAGGAAGGTTTAGAATTTAGCTATGACGGGTGGCTCAAGGGTGTGCCTGGAAGACGGCAGGTCATACAAGACCAGCGTGGCCACATCATCGAAGAATTGAATACTATTGAAACGGCGCAGCCAGGAAAGAATCTAGAGTTAAGCATCGACTTCCGCTTGCAAAACTTGGCCTATAAAGAATTAAAGGAAGAGTTTGTTACGCGCCGTGCGAAGTCTGCTTCGATAGTGGTATTGGACGTAGATACTGGCGAAGTTTTAGCAATGGCGAACCAGCCTTCTTATAATCCGCACAATCGTAAAAATCTTAATGATTTCAGTATTTTGCGTAATCGTGCGATTACCGATGTATTCGAGCCAGGATCGCCGATCAAAGCATTTACTGTGACTGCCGCACTGGAATCTGGCATGTATACGCCAGACACGGTGATAGAGACTAGCCCCGGTTGGATGATGGTTAATGGCAATGAGGTCCAGGACATTATTAATTATGGGACCTTGGATCTAACTAGTGTCATTACCAAGTCTAGCAATATTGGTGCGACAAAAATCGCTTTTGAAATTGGGCCGGATGCGATTCGAAATGTTTTGGAACGTGTAGGCATGGGCCAGCTTTCCGGCACGGGCTTTCCAAGCGAACAAGGTGGCGTGTTACCAAATCACCGCAATTGGAGTCGTATCGAGACTGCGACCTTCTCTTTCGGCTACGGTCTTTCAACCACAGCATTGCAACTGGCGCAGGCCTATTCTGTCATCGCCGACGCTGGCATTAGGAAGCCGGTTTCCCTGTTGAAATTAGACGAAGCTAGCCTGCAGGCATTGCGTCGAGAACAAGTTATCGACAAGACGATCAGTAATCAAGTGCTAGCGATGCTGGAAACAGTTGTCGATCCTGAACGTGGTGGATCGGCCCGCGATGCAAGAGTACCTTTCTATAGCGTTGCTGGTAAGACCGGAACTGTTCACGTAGTGAGCGAGCACGGCGGCTACGAAGAAAATTTACACAACTCACTTTTCGTTGGTCTTGTGCCGGCGAGTGATCCGAAGCTGGTCATCGTGGTTATTGTCAACGAGCCGAAAGGCGACGAGCACTATGGTGGGCAAGTTGCGGCGCCGGTATTTTCCCGTGTCGCCTCTGGTGCTATGAGGATCTTGAATATCGCTCCGGACGATTTACCGGAAGACGCATCTAGGGAGTTGAGCTCACTCTAAAATGAATACGGCAGAACAACTGAATTCAAATGGTATCTTACTCGACCTCATAAATGGTCTGGTTAGCTTGCCCGACCCAGTTCCGTTAGCAGTAAATGTAGTTGCCACTGGCATTCAAATGGATAGTCGCTTGCTACAAAAGGGCGATCTTTTTCTAGCTTGTTTCGGTAACAATCATGATGCGCGTGAGTATATCGATGAGGCAGTTGAGTTGGGCGTTGCCGCAGTATTAGCAGAGTCCGGCGGGAAATGGCAAGGCGTTCGACTTATTAAGGATGTCGCTGTTATAGCTATAGACAATTTATCTGCCAAGCTGGGTGAGATTGCTGCCAGATTCTATTCTCATCCGAGTAAGCGATTGAGTGTTATAGGCATCACCGGCACCAATGGAAAGACTAGCTGTAGCCAATTCATTGCGCAGGCGCTTGCCAACTCTGGTTTTAGTTGCGGCACGATGGGCACTCTCGGTTATGGAGTTTACGGCGAGCTAAAAGAGACTCAATTAACGACACCTGACCCTGTCTTTACACAAATGGCATTAGCAGAGATGGCTAAAAATGGAATCGATCCTGTAGTTATGGAGGTTTCTTCTGTTGGTCTGCATCAGCGCCGAGTAAAGGCTGTTAAGTTCGATACCGCGATATTTACGAATCTCACACGTGACCATCTCGACTATCATGAGAGTATGGAAGCTTACGGTAATAACAAGAAAAAATTATTTACCACTGAGGGGCTAAGTCGAGCGATTATAAATCTTGATGATCCTTATGCTTTGTCGGTCATAAACGCCATAGCTTCTAGCGTGGATGTGTGCACCTATAGTCTTAAGAATTCGGCGGCAACGGTCTATGCCGAGTCTTTGTCGTTAACTCGGCAAGGATTCGAGGCTCGCATAGTAACTCCGATTGGTGCTGGCATCGTAAAGGGTAAGTTATTCGGCTACTTCAATGTGAGTAATTTGTTGGCGGTGATCACTACGTTAATCAATTATCTACCGAAGAAAAGAGCCATCGATATCGAGCAGTTGTGCGAGCTCGTGTCAGGGTTAAGTTCTGTCGATGGCCGCATGGAAATAATCGGTGATTTTGAAGAGATAACAGCGATGGTTGATTATGCGCATACGCCAGACGGCCTGCGCAGTGCCTTGAAGGGACTCAGAGATCACTTTAGCGGAAATATTTGGTGTGTGTTCGGCTGTGGTGGCAATAGAGATAAGGGGAAGCGGCCCATCATGGGAGAGATTGCAGAGGCTTTCGCTGACCGCTTAATCATCACAGATGATAATCCTCGTAACGAAGAGGGGGGCGACATAGTTCAGCATATCCTCAGTGGCATGAACAAGCCTGAAGAGGCAGTCATTGAGCGAGATAGAGAGAAGGCGATAGCCTATGCGATCGCGAATGCAGAACTTGGTGACGTGGTTGTGATTGCGGGCAAAGGGCATGAGACTTATCAGGATGTGGGCGGCAGTAGATTAATATTCAGTGATGCCAATCAAGTTCGTTTGGCGTTACAGGCTAGAGAAAAGAAGTAGAGGGGTGGGTGCATTGATAGGCAACATGACATTGTCCCTGTTAGCTCAAGAATTAGGTGGCGAATTGCTAGGTGAAGACGTGATTTTTTCAAATGTTTCTACCGATACTCGATCGCTTAAGCACGGCGATCTTTACCTGGCATTGGTCGGGGAGAATTTCGATGGCAATAATTTCATTAAGGAAGCAGAGCGCGCAGGAGCAGGTTCAGCGGTGATATCTAGGCAGGTTGTCTCACAAGTGCCGTCATTGAAAGTTACTGATACACATGCAGCGCTCGCCAAGATAGCTAATATGAATCGTCAGCGCAGTGCGGCAAAGATAATTGCGGTGACAGGTAGCCAGGGAAAAACTACTGTAAAGGAAATGCTCGGCTCGATTCTGAATAATTCAGCAGATTGCCTTGCTACAGAGGCGAATCTTAACAACACGATCGGCGTTCCGCTGACCTTGTTAAATCTCGAGCTGCAGCACGAATATGCTGTCATCGAGATGGGAGCGAATGGTGCTGATGAAATTGCATTCAGCGTTGCAGCAACTGAGCCCGATATTGCGCTCATCACCAATGCAAGCCCTGCTCATATAGAGGGATTTGGTTCTCTGCAGGGCATAGTAACCGCGAAAGGCGAGATCATCGATGGATTGAAGAGCGATGGCGTTATGGTGTTGAACGCAGATGACACATACGTTGACGATTGGTCGGCAAGAGCGGAGGGAAAACGAACAGTGCGATTTGGTTATGAAAAAGCAGCTGGTGACGCGCAATATTTTGCTTCGCGGGTTGTGGTGGAAAACGACGGCACCAGTAATTTTAATCTGCATTCCCCTCAAGGTGAACAAGAACTAAACATACGCTTCCTTGGCAAGCACAATGTATTAAATGCCGTTGCCGCTTCGGCTGTTGCCATGGAGGCCGGCGCGAGCCTTACAGATGTTAAAGAGGGTCTAGCGAAATTAAATCCACTATCGGGGCGGCTCTCTCGTCTATCTGGAGTAAACGGATGTCATTTGATCGACGATAGCTACAACGCAAGCCCTGGTTCTTTCTTTGCAGCTATCGATGTTTTGTCGAGATTGTCCGGCCAGAAAATTTTAGTGATGGGCGACATGAAAGAGCTCGGCATCGATACTGATTCGGCTCATAGCAGTATTGGCAAATATGCCGCAAATGCGAATCTTGATGCGCTCTGGGCAATCGGAGAGAAATCTAAGTTGGCCATCGATGCTTATACCGGCAAAGGTAGGCATTTCGAGAACAAAGAAAAACTTATAGTGGGGTTACTAGATATCACGAATTCAGATCTGACTGTGCTTATTAAAGGTTCGCGCGGAGCAAAGATGAATGAGGTTGTCACGGCTCTCAAGATTGACGGAGAAACGCAATGCTAGTTTGGCTATCAGACTACTTAATTCAGTTCGACAATAGCTTTTCTGTTCTGCAGTATATTACCGTACGTGGAATTTTTAGTATCTTGACGGCGCTTGGTATTTCCCTGCTAATTGGCCCTACTATGATCCGGCGCCTGAACTATCACCAGATTGGGCAAGTCGTTCGTGATGATGGTCCACAGACTCATCTCAGTAAGGCGGGTACTCCTACGATGGGTGGTGCGCTGATTCTCATTAGTATCGCCCTAAGCACATTGTTATGGTCGGATCTGTCTAATCACTATGTATGGGTGACGCTGTCGGTCACGATGCTCTACGGTGCAATTGGTTGGGTGGACGACTACCGCAAAGTATTTAGAAAGAACACCGTAGGATTGTCTGCGCGCTGGAAGCTCTTTTGGCAAACCGCCATTGGTCTAGGGGCAGCTATTTCGCTCTACTACACAGCGTTAAGCGCAGTCGAAACTAGCTATATTGTTCCTTTTTTCAAAGATGTGTCAATCGATGTAGGTATTCTCTATATAGCAGTTAGTTGCTTCATCATCGTGGGTTTTAGTAATGCGGTGAACCTAACCGATGGCCTCGATGGTCTAGCAATTTTGCCGACAGTGATGGTGGGTGGCGCACTTGGCGTGATCGCCTATCTGGCTGGCCACACAGAACTCTCGGCCTATCTGAATATCCCTTATGTAGTGGGCTCCGGTGAGGTGGTTGTTTTCGCAGGAGCTTTATTGGGCTCTGGTCTTGGCTTCTTATGGTTTAACACATACCCCGCACAGATTTTCATGGGAGACGTTGGGTCGCTGGCGCTCGGTGCTGCACTCGCTGTTATGGCGATCATCTCGCGTCACGAGATTGTGTTTTTCATCATGGGTGGAATATTCGTAGCAGAAACGGCTTCGGTAATTATTCAAGTGGCTTCCTTTAAGTTGACTGGTAAGCGCGTTTTTAAAATGGCGCCGTTGCATCACCATTTCGAACTGAAGGGCTGGCCCGAGCCAAGAGTTATTGTGCGGTTCTGGATTATAACCGTTATGTTGGTTTTGTTTGGCTTGGCCACATTGAAGCTGCGCTAGGCTCAATTATATAGGCAGACAACTGGGGTTACCTCGATGGCGACTGAGTTAGATGAACGTCTTACCGTTATTGTTGGGCTGGGTGATACTGGGCTTTCCTGCGTAAAATATTTTGCGTTAACGGGTGAAAAAGTCAAAGTAGTAGATAGTCGCGATGAACCACCAGGCCTCGCGGCATTGAAAGAGATGTATCCAGACGTTGAATATGAATTAGGTGACTTCAATTTAGAGACATTCGTAACGGCGAAGCAGCTCGTCGTTAGCCCAGGCTTAAGTATTCGCAGTGATGAGATCGAGGCGGCAAAGGAAGCTGGGGTTGTTATCACTGGCGACATCGACATCTTTTCGAAGCAGATAGCCGCGCCGATCATTGCTGTCACGGGATCGAATGGTAAGAGCACTGTGGTAGCAATGCTGGCGGAGATATTAAGAAAAGCGGGTAAGAATTTTGGACTAGGCGGCAACCTAGATGGCGATAACTTTAAGCCAGCCCTCGATTTAATCGCAGAAGGTGCGAAGGATCTGTACTTACTAGAACTATCGAGCTTTCAGCTAGAGACGACCCAGAACTTAGGGGCAGCGGTGGCCACTATATTGAATTTGAGTACAGACCACATGGATAGATACGAAGGAATTGCTGACTATCACCGAGCGAAGCAAAAAATATTCACAGGCTGTAAGCAGGTGGTTATTAACCGCGATGACAAAGAGAGTTTTCCGCTCGACAATAGTGATGCGGTAGTGTGGGACTTTGGGTTCGGTCGAGCTGGTGTAAACGGTCTGGGATTGCTCGAGGAAGACGGCGATCTATACCTTGCCTATCAATTAGAAAAAATAGTCTCGGTGAACGAATTAAAAGTTTTTGGTCAACACAATATTTTAAATGTTTTGGCAGCAGTAGCACTAGCCATGGCAATAGACATAGACATGAATGCGATCAAGGCAGCGATCACCGAGTTCTCCGGCTTGCCACATCGTTGTCAGTGGGTAGCAAATATTGATGGGGTTGATTTTTACAATGATTCTAAAGGAACGAATGTCGCTGCGACTGTGGCTGCTGTCGAGGGCTTAGGAGAGCATATATCGGGGCACATAGTCTTGATTGCTGGCGGTATCGCCAAGGGAGCAGATTTCGCAGCACTGGTGCCGGCGATGAATAAATGGGGCAAGAAGGTGATTCTTATCGGACAAGATGCTTTAGAAATAGCGAGCTATTTCGACACTGAAATCCAAACCTATTTCGCAAGTGATATGCCCGATGCTGCGCGAATAGCGTTACAGCAATCAACTGCAGGTGATGCCATATTACTATCACCTGCTTGCGCTAGTTTCGATATGTTTGAAAATTTTCAACATCGAGGTTTCGCTTTCATGGAGTCAGTGGAGACTTTGCAATGAGCATGGCGAGGGCAATAGCACCGACCAATAATCTCATCGACTCGATTCAGCCGCGGTCGGTGAATAGCATACTGTTATTTACCTTCTTGCTGTTGTTTATCGGCTTGTTGATGATGACGTCCGCCTCAGTTGAGTTAGCCAGCAGTCAATACTCTGACCCATTCTTCTTCCTTAAGAGACAGCTAATTTTTACTGTCGTAGGGATGCTCGTTTTAGTGGCCACTCTACACATTCCAGTCACAGCATGGCGAGCGCAGAGTTGGTATCTGCTAATGGTGTCGTTTGCGCTTCTGTTATTAGTGCTTGTGCCCGGCGTAGGTGAGTCGGTTAAGGGAAGCACGAGAAGAATAGATCTGGTCGTTTTTGATCTTCAGCCGTCGGAGCTGGCTAAGGTTTTTATTGTGATCTATCTCGCTGCATTTTTAGAGAGGCAGCTGGATGAAGTTCGCGAAAAGTGGTCCGGATTCTATAAGCCGCTTTTGGTTGTTGGCGCCGCAGTAACCTTGTTTCATTTCCAGCCTGATCATGGAACGATGGTTATTCTGACGCTTACTGCGCTGTGTATGATTTTTTTGGCGGGAGCAAAGCTTTACCGCATTTTATTGATGTTGACTCTTTGCATGGGCGCAATCGCTTTGCTTGCGGTTATGAAACCTTATGTGATCGATAGAATAACTTCTTTTTTAGACCCTTGGGCCGTTGAAAACATAACGAATGGCGGATATCAACAAGCAATGGCGCAGGTGGCTTTTGGTCGTGGCGAATGGTTTGGCGTCGGTCTCGGGAATAGCATACAGAAACTCTATTTTTTGCCAGAGGCGCACAATGATTTTGTTCTTGCCATCGTAGGTGAGGAGTTGGGGTTGGTTGGTGTGGCTGCGGTGATACTTCTGTTATCTGCACTTATCTATAAAGCATTTTCTATTGGTCAGAAAGCACAGCAAGAAAATGAATTATTTTCCGCATTTTTCTCGTACGGGCTCGGACTATTATTTGCTGGTCAGACGATGATCAATGTAGGAGCGAGCATAAGTTTACTTCCTGTAAAAGGTTTGACATTGCCCTTCATGAGTTATGGGGGTGCAAGCCTGATCATGAGCTTCTTTATGATTGGGCTGTTAGTTCGTATTGAATACGAGATCGATAACAAGATTAATGATGTTGGTGAGGCTTAGGTAGCAACGTGTCAGCTGAAAACACAACTGTATTAATAATGGCCGCCGGAACAGGGGGGCATGTATTTCCAGCGCTTGCGGTTGCGCTGAAGTTGCAAGAGCAGAATGTCCGAACTGAATGGATGGGGACTCATCAGGGAATGGAAAACAGGTTGCTTGAAGGGTCAGGGATTCAAATTCATGCCGTCTCTGCGAAGGGCCTCAAAGGCAAAGGAATAGCTAGAATGATAGCTGCACCTTTCATGTTAGCGCAGGCGCTAATTCAATCAATGCTAATACTTTCAAAGGTACAGCCAGATTGCGTATTGGGGATGGGAGGGTTTGTCTCAGGCCCGGGAGGTCTAGCTACCAAACTAATGGGCAGGAAACTAGTGATCCACGAGCAGAATGCGGTGCCAGGTTTTACTAATAAACTGTTAGCGAAGATCGCGAATCAAGTATTCGAAGCTTTCCCTAATACGTTTACTAAGAATGCGAAAATAATTCATACCGGGAACCCCCTGCGTAAAGAAATTGTGGCTCTTTCGGCTCAACCGCGAAACATTAGAAATTCATCTCAGCGATTGCGAATACTCGTGCTAGGCGGTAGCCAGGGAGCATTGGCTATAAACGAAGTGGTTCCAGATGTGTTGGCAGATTTTTCAAAAGAAATACGTCCGAGTGTGTGGCATCAAACGGGCGAGAGAACATTAGAGAGAACTCAGGCAGCCTATGCGGACAAAGGTCTAGACTCAGAAGATGATATTACTATCGCCGCATTCATCAGTGATATGGCCGAGGCTTATAGTTGGGCTGATTTAGTAATTTGCCGCTCCGGCGCGAGCACGGTTAGTGAGATTGCCGCGGTTGGCTTGCCTTCGATATTGATTCCGTACCCGCACCACAGTGACCAGCAGCAAACGCAGAATGCTAATTGGCTAATTCAGGCAGGCGCCGCATTTCTATTGGAGCAAAAAGGTTTGACTGCCGCTGCGCTAAAAGCTCTGGTGGTGGAGTTGCACGAAAACCGCAACAAATTACAGCAGATGAGCGACATCTCAAAATCCATAGCAATTCGTGATGCGGATGAAATTATTGCGCGGCGATGTTTGGAGTTAGCCCATGCATAGCGTAGCCAATCGACATATTATTCCTGAGATGAGGCGCATCAATAGACTTCATTTTGTTGGTATCGGTGGCGCTGGTATGTGTGGTGTGGCCGAAGTATTACTAAATCAGGGCTATAAAATTAGCGGTTCAGATATCAAGGAGTCACCGAATACCGTGCGTCTAGAATCCATGGGCGCTGAGATATTTTTTGGGCACGACGCGGCGAATGTTAAAAATGCCGATGTAGTTGTTTACTCCAGCGCTATCGACGAGAGTAATCCCGAAATCAAAGCGGCGATCAATGAATCTAAGCCATTGATCGCTCGCGCAGAGATGCTGGCTGAGTTGATGCGCTACCGCCACTCTATCGCTATCGCGGGCACCCATGGGAAGACCACGACTACAAGTATCGTGGCATCTGTATTGGCGCAGGCGGGCTTCGACCCTACATTCGTTATTGGAGGCCTGCTGAATAGTGCGGGAACCAATGCTCGACTGGGAGAGAGTAGATATTTGGTCGCAGAGGCGGATGAGAGCGACGCCTCGTTCATGCATCTACAACCTATGGTCACGGTCGTAACTAACATCGAAGCCGATCATATGAGTACTTACGGGGGTGACTTCGAGAACCTGAAGAAATACTTCATCGACTTTTTGCATAATCTCCCATTCTACGGATTGGCAGTGTTGTGCATCGATGATCCGGTTGTGCGCGAGCTTCTACCGCGCATATCGAGGCCTAAAATCACCTATGGCTTCTCAACGGATGCCGATTTTAGAATCACTAATTTGAGTCAGGAACAACAAATTACTCAATTCGAAGTGATGCGCAAGGAAGCAAAGGACAAGCTGAAAATTACACTAAATATGCCGGGTCGTCACAACGCGTTAAATGCGACTGCTGCGATTGCCATCGCTACAGACGAGGGTATTGCGGCTGCGGATATCCAGAGCGGTATCGAGAATTTCTCTGGAGTTGGTCGCCGTTTCGATGTGCAGGGTGAATTTGCCGTAGAGGGTGGGACGGTCATGCTTATCGATGACTACGGACATCACCCTACCGAAGTTGCCGCTACCCTGCGAGCTCTGCGTGATGGATGGCCAGACAATCGATTAGTCATGGTCTACCAGCCACATCGCTACAGTCGCACCAAGGACCTCTATGAGGACTTTGTCGAAGTGCTTGGCGAGGCAGATGTTTTGCTGCTACTAGAGGTGTACTCCGCAGGAGAAAAGAAGATCGCCAGCGCGGACTCAAGAAGCCTCTGCCGAAGCATTAGATTGCGCGGAAAAGTCGATCCTGTATACGTGAAAGAAGAGTCGGAGGTGCAGGGAATTCTAAGTAATTTAGTCCGCCCTGGGGACATCATTTTGACTCAGGGAGCGGGAAGTGTCGGTTCTTTGGCCAAACAATTGGCTAAATCAGGTTTCAAAGCATAATTAATTGATTTTTATGGAAGATTTTCGCATTTAGCGGTCAAGAAATAGACAAATGAGAACGATAAATAAAGAGAAAATCATAGCGAATTGTGGACACGTCGTCGTACTGAAAGGCGGGGATTCCTCAGAGCGCGAAATATCCCTGTTGAGTGGTGAAGCGGTCTATCGGGAATTGCTGGCATTAGGCGTAAACGTGAGTGTTCTAGATGTGGGCGATACCATTGTCGCAGACCTAGAAAACTTGAAGCCGGATCTAGCGCTGATCATGTTGCATGGTCAGGGCGGGGAAGATGGAACGATTCAGGGTCTTCTAGAAGTTTTGAAGATCCCCTATACCGGGAGCGGTGTAATGGCCTCGGCCCTCGCCATGGATAAGGTGAAGAGCAAGCTGATTTGGCAGCGCCTGGGATTGAATGCCGCCGATTATATGGAGTTGAATGAAGCAACAGATTGGCAGGCTTTGATAGATGATTTTGGAGTTGCGGTTGTGAAGCCAGTGAATGGTGGGTCGAGCCTAGGCATAGCGATAGTGAAGGACGCAGCAAGTCTGCAAAAGCAATTCGAGTTGGCCAGTGAGTTCGATTCACAAGTAATGGCTGAGAAGTGTGTGGTAGGCAAAGAATTTACAGTAGGCGTGATCGAGGATCAATTGCTACCCACGGCTCAGGTGCGCACATCGAGAGAGTTTTATGACTTCGATGCAAAGTACTTCGATGAAGGGACAGAAATTATCTGCCCTGCTCAGTTGAGCGAAGAGGAGCAGACCGAGCTGAATGAACTAGCCCGCGCTGCCTATATAAGTCTCGGATGTGAGGGCTTAGCAAGAGTTGATGTTATGCAAGACCAAGGCGGTGCATTCTACTTGCTGGAGCTGAATACGATTCCAGGCATGACAGACCATAGTTTTGTGCCGATTGCAGCGAAGCAGGCTGGAATCAATTTCGGCAATTTATTATTAACAATATTAGAACTAGAACAAGCGGCGAACTAAAAAGATGGCAATTACAAATAGAGCTATTAGAACTGGAAGCGGCATACATTCAACGCGCCGCAATTCCAGCTTGGGAAACCAGCCGCTTAAGCCGAAGTCTTCAGGCAAGCGAGGGCTCTACGTGTTTTTTGCGGTATTAGTTTGTGTTGCTTTGGTGATGGTTCAGAACAGAACAGATATTTCCGGGTTTTTAAATCGCCCAGTTAGCAAAGTTAGAATCGAGAATCAGTGGCAAAGAATAAGTGAGGCTGAGGTAAGCAAAGTATTAGCTTCGTTTATGGGGAATGGCTTCTTCGATTTCGATGTTGTCGAGGCAAAGGTCGAGCTAGAACTTCATCCGTGGATCCTGCAGGCGTCGGTGACGCGAATCTGGCCGAGCACACTATCACTGCATCTGACAGAACAAGTAGCTATAGCACGATGGGGTAATGAGCAATTGCTGAATCAATACGGTGAGATTTTTCAGCCTGAGAGACTGCTAGAATTAAGCGCTTTGCCTTTGCTTACTGGGCCTGAAGAATCTCAAGAGACAGTGATGTTGCAGTACCAGAAGCTCAATCAAATTTTATTTCCAGCAGGTTTTCGCCTCTCCGGATTGAGCCTAAGCAAGCGTGGTAGCTGGGAGTACCTACTGAATGAGCAAATGCAGGTTGCAGCTGGCAGAGATGATGTATTCGAGAAGACGCAGCGTTTTATCGACTTTTATTTGATCCAGCCATTGGAGCAATCATCCCGATTTCTATCTATCGATTTGAGATACGGAAACGGAATAGCGGTAGGCGATACCGAGTCAGATTTTGCCGGAGTGGCAATTCTGTGATTCAGTTCCACCAAATAACTATTAGTCTTTTTGATGCCCCTTGTCTGGAGAATTCGAGTCATGAATGAATCAGCAAGCGAAAATATGATTGTTGGATTGGATATAGGCACTTCCAAGGTCGTGGCCATAGTTGGGGATATCAATGCGGACGGTGGTCTGGATATTGTCGGTATTGGCAGCCATCGTTCTCGCGGACTTAAGAAAGGAACTGTAGTCAACATTGAATCGACCGTTGAATCCATTCAGCGTGCAATCGAAGAAGCTGAGCTAATGGCGGGATGCCAGATTCATTCAGTCTATGCTGGGATTGCCGGTAGTCATATCAGAAGTATGAACTCTCATGGAATCGTAGCGATTCGAGATGGCGAGGTCATGAAGGCCGATATCGAGCGCGTTATTGATGCTGCGCAAGCAGTTGCTATTCCTGCTGATCAGAAAGTTCTACACATACTGCCGCAGGAATACATCATTGATTCCCAAGAAGGTGTTAAGGAGCCGCTAGGCATGTCCGGTGTTCGTCTTGAGGCGAAAGTACATTTGGTCACCTGCGCGATTAACGCAGTGCAGAATATTGAGAAATGCATCAAGCGCTGCGGCCTAGAAACTGACGAAATTATTCTAGAGCAATTGGCCTCAGCCTATAGTGTTCTTACCGATGATGAGAAAGAGCTCGGTGTTTGTCTCGTGGATATTGGTGGAGGCACCACTGATATCGCGATTTTCACAGAAGGTGCTATACGACACACAGGTGTCATTCCCATAGCTGGTGATCAGGTGACGAATGATATAGCCATGGCACTGAGAACACCGACAGAAAACGCAGAAGAGATAAAGATTAAATATGCCTGCGCGTTAACTCAATTGGCTAGCGCCGATGAGTCTCTGAAGGTGCCTAGCGTCGGAGATAGAGCGCCAAGAGAACTTTCCAGGCAAGCTTTGGCAGAGGTGGTTGAGCCGCGCTATGACGAATTATTTACGCTAGTGCAAGCCGAGTTGCAACGAAGTGGGTTCGAGAACCTGCTAGCAGCGGGCATTGTCCTAACCGGCGGCACTAGCAAAATGGAAGGTGTTGTAGATTTGGCTGAAGAAATATTTCATGCCCCAGTACGCATCGGAGCTCCTCACAATGTCAATGGTTTAGCCGATATTGTAAGAAACCCAATTTATTCTACTGGTGTTGGATTGTTGCTGTACGGCTTGAAGCAATATCATGAAAGAGGCGGAATCGATTCAAAGTGTGAGCCAAAGATTCAGATTGTGGACAGGGTAAAGAACTGGTTCCAAGGAAATTTTTAGTTTTAATTTTAGTAGTCAATAACCGATACAGTAAAGCATCATAAATGAGGGGGCTATATGTTTGAATTAGTCGAGAGCGTCGCGCAGAGCGCTGAAATTAAAGTTATAGGCGTTGGTGGTGGAGGCGGAAACGCCGTGCACCATATGATCAATAATCAGGTGGAGGGCGTGGAGTTTATCTGCGCCAACACAGATGCACAGGCTTTGCATAACTTGAAAGCCAAGACGATATTGCAGATGGGTAGCAATATAACGAAAGGTCTTGGCGCTGGGGCAAATCCCGAGATCGGTCGACAGGCTGCGTTGGAAGATAGGGATGAGATCGCTGAGATTTTGTCGGGCGCCGATATGGTGTTTATCACAGCTGGTATGGGGGGAGGCACAGGAACAGGTGCCGCGCCTATCGTAGCTGAAGTGGCTAGGGAGATGGGCATCCTAACTGTTGCGGTCGTAACTCGACCTTTTCCATTCGAAGGTAAAAAGCGTTCCAAGATTGCTGAAGAGGGTATTCAACTTCTCTCAGAGCACGTGGATTCTTTGATTACTATTCCGAATGAAAAATTACTAGACGTGCTGGGTAAAGAGGCAACGTTACTGGAAGCATTTAAAGCTGCTAACGATGTACTGTTAGGCGCGGTGAAAGGTATCGCTGATCTAATTATGAACCCAGGCATGATTAACGTGGATTTCGCCGATGTTAAAACGGTGATGTCTGAGATGGGCATGGCTATGATGGGCACAGGTACAGCAGTTGGCGCTGATCGAGCTCGGGAGGCAGCAGAGGCTGCGATTCGTAGCCCACTACTAGAAGACGTGAATCTGCAAGGCGCGCGCGGAATTTTAGTTAATATAACGGCTGGAGAGAATCTATCTCTGGGCGAATTTTCTGAAGTGGGCGACACAATTGAAGAGTTTGCTTCGGATGATGCAACTGTAGTCGTTGGCACGGTGATCGATCCAAGTCTAGAGAATGAAATGCGCGTTACTGTCGTAGCAACTGGTCTGGGTGATAAGCACGCCAAACCCACTAAGGTTGTGGACAATACTGACAAGGAAAGAACTACCGACTACCGCCAGCTCGATAAGCCGGCGATTATGCGTAGACAGGGTTCTTCTCGAGCTACGGCTTCTGCGGTTGTGGGCTCAGATACCGACATGGATTATCTCGATATCCCAGCCTTTCTAAGAAAGCAGGCTGACTAGGCTCGCAGGAATACCGCAGTAGGATTTCTACACGGTACTCCTCACTTACTGTTTTTGAACGGTCTTATAAGGCTGATAGTTGGGGCTTTACACGGGCATTCCCTTATTGGGTTATTCCTTTAATTTTGCTACTATGCCATAAGGGTCGTCGTTGTGAGCGGGAACCGCTCGTTCTTGAGTCTAGTGTTGGAGAAGCAACAGGGCGCGGAGTACTCGTTTAAGACAGTGGGCTATAAGCCTTGATCGCACTTTGACATAACACTCGCAAATGCTCGAAATTCCCATGTTTTTCCGACTAAATAAGACGCGAAGCGAAGACCTATGCTAAGACAAAGAACCCTGAAGAATGTTATTCGTGCCACCGGCGTTGGTCTGCACACCGGCGAGAAAGTCTATTTAACACTGAAGCCAGCTCCAGTTAACACTGGCATCATCTTTACCCGAGTAGATCTCGATATACCCGTGCAGATTCCTGCCCGCGCATCAAATGTAGGCGATACAACTCTCTCTACCTGTCTAATTAAAGATGACGTTAGAATTTCTACTATTGAGCATTTGATGTCCGCGCTGTCGGGTTTAGGCATCGACAATGTCTTCATCGATGTAAGTGCGCCAGAAGTGCCGATTATGGATGGCAGTGCTGGCCCGTTCGTTTTCCTGATTCAATCTGCTGGCATCGAAGAACAATCAGAATTGAAGCGGTTCATCAAAATACTGAAGCCACTGTATTTGGAGCATGGCGACAAAGCTGTCAGCCTCGAGCCGTTTGATGGCTTCAAAGTTAGCTACACACTTCACTATGATCACCCCGTTTACAAGAAACACACGAAGAGCGCGACCATCGATTTCTCCAGTACTTCCTTTGTTAAGGAGGTAAGCCGTGCGCGCACCTTCGGTTTCATGCATGAATTCGAAGAATTGCGTAATAGGAATTTGGCACTAGGTGCGAGTATGGATAATGCCATCGCGATAGGTGACTATAAGGTCTTGAACGAGGATGGTCTGCGCTACGAAGACGAGTTCGTAAAGCATAAGATCCTTGATTCTATTGGAGATTTATACCTGCTTGGCAACAGTTTGATAGGCGAGTTCAAGGGATATAAATCTGGACATGCTCTTAACAATGCGTTACTAAGAATGCTCGAAGTTAATGAAGATGCTTGGGAAATTGTCAGTTTCGATAAAGATACAAACGTGCCTATTTCCTATATGAAACCAGTGTTGGCAGCCTAGCCCTGCCGTGCTATCCTAACTACCTGATTTTAATAAATATAGTTGGGCGTTGAAGTTTCTTGATTAGCCCCAAGTTTTAATAGGCTTACTGAGAATTCCGCTTACACAATGAAAGTTATTCTAGTCGACCAGCGTCATGGTCACACTAAAACTATCGTCCTCAAAGGATGGCTGAAAGGCCTTCTTTCCCTATGCCTGCTCGGTACTCCAGTTGCGCTGGGCTACTTCGGCTATGGGCTCGCGGTTTCTCAGTACAACGGCGTCTTCAGCGAAGAGTCTGCGCAAAATTGGGAGCGCCAGATTCGTATACAGACTGAACAAATATCCGAGATTAAAGACGAGTCAGAACAACAGATCGAAGCCCTAACTATGCGACTTGCAATGTTACAGGCACGTCTGGTGCGCTTGGATGCTGTAGGGGAACGTATAACCACCATTGCCAAACTGGATACTGGCGAATTTGATTTCAGCGATCCGATTGCGATCGGCGGCCCTGCAACTGGCGTTTCAGAGTCTTACTCGGCAGCGGGCTTTATGGACGCTGTATATCAACTCGAACGACAACTTGACGATCGTCAGCAGCAACTCGAAATTCTTGAAGGCTTGATGACTGATCGCAAAATTCAGTCAGATGTTTTTATCGCTGGTAGGCCTGTAGAAAAAGCCTGGATCGCTTCGCGTTTTGGTCAGCGTCCTGACCCTATTACCGGGCGCATAACCTTCCATGGCGGCATCGACTTCACCACTGGCAAGTCGGGCGCTGAGATTAATACCGTGGCAGCAGGGGTAATCACTTGGTCTGGACCCCGATCGGGCTACGGCTTGATGGTTGAGGTCAACCACGGCAACGGATTCACTACACGTTACGCTCACTCAGAAATGCTATTGGTGGATGTTGGCGATATCGTAATGAAGGGTCAGAACATCGCGCTAGTGGGTTCTACTGGCCGCTCGACAGGGCCTCATGTTCATTTTGAGGTTTACAAAAACGGTAGAGTCGTCGACCCTGCCGCCTATATACATCGCACAGCAAGATAATTACCCCTTTCTCAAAACCAATCTAATTGGTCGCTATCGGTTTGACTGAGCAATGCTCATCATGCCCGTAGGAGATCAGCGTATCGAATCAACCTATTGATAGAGAAAAATGAGCATATTAAACAAAATATTTGGAAGTAGTAACTCGCGCAAGCTGAAGAAATTGAAAAAGACGGCTGTTCTTATCAACGAGCTTGAACCCTCTTTAGAAGCGCTTTCCGATGAAGAGTTGAAAGCCAAGACGGGCGAATTTAAGCAACGCTTCGATGCCGGTGAGTCGATTGACGCGTTACTGCCGGAAGCTTTTGCCGTAGTTCGTGAAGCGAGTAAACGGACACTGCAGATGCGCCATTTCGATGTGCAGATGATTGGTGGAATCGTATTGCACGAAGGAAATATCTCAGAGATGAGAACGGGTGAGGGTAAGACGCTTATGGCGACCTTGCCTGCCTACCTAAATGGTCTTACTGACAATGGAGTTCACTTAGTTACTGTGAATGAATATCTTGCAGAGCGTGATGCGAACTGGATGCGACCACTGTATGAGTTTCTAGGTCTCAGTGTAGGAATCATAGGCTCGGGACAGACACCGGAGTTAAAGAAAGAAGCCTATAACAGCTCTATTACCTACGGCACGAACAACGAATTTGGTTTTGATTACTTGCGGGATAACATGGCATTTCGTCTCGATGACAAAATGCAGAGAGAATTAAATTTTGCGATCGTCGACGAGGTGGATTCAATCCTCATCGACGAGGCGAGAACTCCGCTGATCATCTCTGGAGCTGCGGAAGATAGTTCGAAACTCTACGAAGCCATCAACCAGCTGATTCCAAAGTTGGAGAAGGGAATAAAGGCCGAAAAGTCTAAGATGGAAATGATGGACAAGAGCTTCGTGCCCGAGGAGTCAGGTCACTTTACCGTTGACGAGAAAAGTCGCCAGGTTGAGCTTACTGAAACTGGGCACGAGTTCGTTGAGGATATTCTGATTCAGAAAAAGTTGTTAGCGGAGGGCGAGTCACTCTACTCGGCGACCAATTTATCCTTGCTCCATCACGTACATGCTGGCCTAAAGGCGCATAACCTTTTCAATCGAGATATCGAATACATAGTTCAGAATAAAAGCATTGTGCTGATTGATGAGCACACTGGTCGAACGATGGAAGGACGGCGTTTGTCGGAAGGCTTGCATCAGGCCCTAGAGGCTAAGGAAAAATTGGCAATTCAGAGTGAGAGTCAGACTCTGGCTTCAACGACATTCCAGAACTATTTTCGCTTGTACAATAATTTGTCTGGCATGACCGGCACCGCTGACACTGAAGCGTTCGAGTTTTCGTCGATATACGGACTGGATGTCGTGGTGATACCAACCAATCAACCTATGGTGCGTGATGATGCAAACGACCTTATCTTTCTTTCCATGGAAGAGAAGTTTGAAGCAATCGTTCGTGATATCACTGAAATGAGCGCAAAAGGAGCCCCCATACTAGTCGGCACAGCATCTATCGATACATCTGAAACGCTGTCGAGCTTCCTCACGAAAGAAAAAATCAAGCATGAAGTACTAAATGCCAAATTTCATGAACGTGAGGCGGAGATTATCTCTCAGGCAGGAAAGCCGGGGGTGGTGACTATTGCAACCAACATGGCTGGCCGCGGTACAGATATCGTATTGGGCGGCAAATGGGAAGCTGAGGTTGCTGAGTTAGAAAATCCAACCGAAGCGCAGATCGAGAAAATCAAAGTAGAATGGCAGTTGCGTCACGATCAAGTTATTGCGGCTGGTGGCCTGCACATCGTTGGCACCGAGCGCCACGAATCAAGACGTATTGACAATCAGTTGCGCGGCCGTTCTGGAAGACAGGGAGATCCTGGGTATTCCAGGTTCTATCTGTCCATGGACGATAACCTGCTTAGGATCTTTGCAACTGATGGCGTGAAGAACTTCATGAAGCGCTTGGGTATGGAGCGCGGAGAAGCCATAGAACATAGCATGGTAACGAAGCAGATTGAGAAGGCCCAGCGAAAAGTAGAAGGCAGGAACTTCGATATTCGTAAGCAATTGTTGGAATATGACAATGTAGCGAATGATCAGCGCACGATCATCTATCGTCAGCGTAACGAGCTTATGGCCAGCGATGATATTTCAGAGCTGTTGAAAGACATGCGTACAGAAGTAGTAGGGCAAATTGTCGATGAGTATATCCCGCCGCAGAGTGTTCCTGAGCAATGGGACGTGGAGGGATTACAGGAAGGGATAGATGTCCAATTTTCGACTCAGCAAGATATCCAGAAATGGCTTGATGAGGATGATCAGCTTTACGAAGAGCAATTGAAACAAAAAATCGACGAAATAATCTCTGCCGATTACGAGCAGAAGTGTGCGGCAGTGGGTGAAAAGATGCGCACTTTCGAGAAGCAAATTACATTACAGATACTTGATGGTTTGTGGAAGGATCACCTTGCAACTATGGATCACCTGCGACAAGGAATATTCTTGCGTAGTTATGGTGGCAAGAATCCGCGGCAGGAATATAAGCGCGAGGCATTCGCTCTGTTTCAAGATTTGATGACAAATCTGCAGCAGGAAGTTATCAAAGTTTTGAGTCAAGTGAAGATTCGACAAGAAGACGATGCAGATGCTATCGAGCGACAGCGTGAGCAGGAGCGAGCTAGGGAGCGAGTGAATTTTCAGCATCAAGCCGTATCTACACTCGCCGAACAGCCAGCGGATGACGCTTCGCCGGCAGGTCAAGGTCAGGAAGGGGTAGACAAGGCACCTCCCTTTGTTCGAGAGATGGCCAAGGTAGGAAGGAACGACCCCTGTCCTTGCGGCTCGGGAAAGAAGTATAAAGTCTGCCACGGCAAGATAGGTTAGTGATCGGCGTCGCAGTAGTCTGAGAAAGTGAAAGCTGAGTAGGAATTTAAAGATGGCTGTCGGTCCCCAGAGAAAGGTAAGCATGACCCCAATTGAAGGGGTGCGCTTAGCTGCAATAGAAAGTCAAATTCGTTACGCGAATCGACTCGATCTTGTCCTCGTTGAAATTGCAGAAGGTTCCACAACAGCGGGCATGTTTACCCAGAACGCTTTCTGTGCCGCGCCAGTTCGCATAGCTAAACAGCGAGTAGAGCATAGTGCTAGCCGTTATTTCTTGATTAACACGGGATATGCGAATGCTGGAACCGGACCTAAGGGGGAGCTTGCGGCTATGGCATGCTGTGAGGGATTGGCTGAGATCGCGGGAACTTCATCCGAACAGATATTGCCATTCTCGACAGGGGTGATAGGCGAGCAATTGCCTAGTGATAAAATACTTGTAGCATTACCTGAGCTGTATACAGCATTGTCTGCTAATTCTTGGCAATCAGCAGCGCAGGGAATATTGACAACCGACACGCGACCGAAGTTAGCCTCTGTAAGTTTTGCAGTTAACAGCTCGCAGGTAAGCATAAGCGGATTTGCGAAGGGGTCGGGCATGATCCGCCCGAACATGGCTACTATGCTCGCTTATGTTTTTACGGACGCACAGATCGACAGACCTCTCCTCGAAAAATTCTTAGCTAGTGCTGTAAACAATTCGTTTAACAGAATCACAGTCGATGGTGATACCTCTACCAATGATTGTTGTATGTTGGTCGCCACGGGTAAGGGGTCTCTTGCCATCACGGATACCAATAGCGAGGCAGCTACGCAGTTTCAGTCTGAATTGAATGCAGTTTTCGAGCAGTTAGCCACCGATCTGATTCGGGATGCAGAAGGCGCAAGTAAATTCATAACGATCGAGGTAAATGAAGGCGCGTCTGAGCAAGAATGTTTGGCAGTAGCGTATGTGGTAGCAGAATCTCCTCTGGTTAAAACAGCTTTCTATGCTTCAGATCCGAACTGGGGAAGAATCCTCGCTGCTATCGGCCGTGCCGGTCTTGGCGATCTCGATATTGAGTCCGTCACTGTGGCGCTTGGAGAAACACTCTTAGTGTCCAAAGGAGCAGTAGATGCTGAGTATAGCGAGAGTGCAGGGCAGACAGAGATGGATAAGGACGAGATTCGAGTCCGCATTAACCTTGGTCGCGGGAAGGCCAGGACAAGAGTCTGGACATCGGACCTTTCCAACGAGTATGTGCGTATCAATGCGGATTATCGCAGCTAGCTACCTGTCGTGAATAAAAACTCCACTGTTCATGTTGCTGTCGGCGTTCTTTTCAATGACAACCACGAAGTATTGATTGCACTGCGCCCCGCCGAATCTCATCAAGGCGGCCTCTGGGAATTTCCTGGGGGCAAAGTCGAAGAAGGTGAGTCAGTCGAGTACGCACTTAATAGAGAATTTAAAGAAGAGTTAGGGATCAGTGTGCAGGCCTGCACCCCGCTAATTCAGATTAGGCATGAATACAGCGACAAGTTTGTAATGTTGGATGTTTGGCGCATCGAAAAATTTTCAGGGATACCCCAAGGAAGAGAGGGGCAGGCCATCGAATGGCGCGCGCTTTCTAAGCTGCGAGCAGTGGATTTTCCCAAGGCCAATGAGCGTATTATCCGTGAACTAAATAGCCTACGCTAATCGCCGTCACTCCAGATGTGCAAAGCTTTGCCGAATTTCATGTAATCGCCTGAATCAGCTAGGCCTCAGGGCCCCTTCACTGGCAAAACCATCACAGCTTCGCATAGTTGAATCTCGGCCTTTTTTCCTCTCTAAGCGTGCGGCAAGTCCGCTGAAAGGCATGCTATTGAACAATTAAGGAAAGGCTTCACTAAGGCCAGCAAGATAAAACTTCTATTGGATGCCAATGCCGGCTATTACAGGAACGCCGCTCTAATCAACAGTAGGGCCTTTCTTGCGGGCTAGGGCTGGTTTTGGACTACTGGTCGTATTCATCCTCTACGGCTGGGTAAACGGATTCTCCGGGAATGCTATTGCGTTCGCTTGCCCAACCTCCAAAGTCTATTAGCTTGCAGCGTTTGCTGCAGAAAGGTCGAAAATTATTCTCATCAGACCACTCCACAGATTTTTTACAGTTAGGGCAGTCGATGCTGGTAGTCTTTGTGTTCATTTCTCGGTAACCATCCCCAAATATTTACTGTGAAGCGCCTCAATTTTTTCTCTGAGTTGCTCTAGGCTTTCTTCGTTAGATACAAGATCATCCGCATACTGGATTCTTTCGGCACGATTAATCTGAGAGGCGATGATAGACTTAATTACTTCTTCATCGCTACCGTCTCTTCTTACTGATCGATCTATTTGTATTTCCTCATTAACATCGATGACGATCACTCTATCTACTAGCTTGTGTTGCTCGGTTTCTAGCAGTAGTGGAGATTCCAGAATCGCATAAGGAGACTTCGTGGCACTCAGTCGGTGCTGCAGTAGTTCTGCAATTAGCGGGTGCAATAAATTTTCTAACCAGGATTTGTGTTCGGGGTTCGAGAACACGATTTTTCGCAGCGCGGCCCTATCGAGATGTCCCTGGGCAGTAAGTAATCCGCTGCCGAAGTGAGTGCCAATATCGCTTAGTGCAGGCTGTCCTGGTTCGACGACTTCTCTGGCCAGTGCGTCGGCGTCAATAACTTCAACCCCACATGTTCGAAATATCTTGGCAGCGGCAGACTTGCCGCTACCGATTCCGCCCGTAAGACCGACTACATACCTTTTTGCTGTGTTCATTCTGACAGAATCCAAATATTGATTAGCGAGAAGTTGTTCTTAGCTAATAAAGTTATCGATATAGAATGCTCTCAGCTGAGGGCCCCATATCAACATGAGAAATCCAGCGCCTGCGAGAAACGGCCCGAAGGGCAATGGCACGGACTTGTCTCTTCCGAAAAGTAGTATCATTCCGAGACCGAACACAGTGCCCACTAGTGAAGAAATAATAATTATTGGCAGTAGGCTCTGCCAACCCATCCATGCTCCTAGGGCTGACAACAATTTGAAATCCCCGTAACCCATTCCGTCTTTTCCAGTTGCGAGTTTAAATCCCCAGTAAAAGACCCAGAGTACGAGATATCCTGCGACCGCGCCGATCACGGCGTCTCTCAGCGTAACACCGAACCCAAAATCGATTGTGTTGACGAGTAAGCCGAGCCAGATAAGTGGCAGCGTGATGTTGTCGGGCAGTAGTTGGTGATCGAAGTCGATTAGTATAAGAGCTATGAGCGCCCAGGTTAAGAACAGCAGGGCCAGCGTTAGCCAAGTGGCACCAAAATGGAATGCGACCAAGCCTGAAAGAACGCCGCTCACAAGCTCGACGCTTGGATACCGAATCGAAATCTTTCCTTTGCAGTCAGAACACTTGCCGCCTAGAAAAAGATAGCTAAGAACAGGGACGTTTTCCCATGGCTTTATTTTGTGATTGCAAAGAGTGCAATGTGAATCAGGTTTCTGCAGATTGAATACTTTGAACTTAGCAGAGAGTTCATTGCTGTCCGGAGTTTCGTTATCTATTTCGAGATAGTCACAACATTGTTCGTGCCAATCGCGCTGCAACATTATAGGTAGCCGGTAGACTACTACATTGAGGAAGCTTCCAACTAGCAACCCTAATACGATGCAGACGGTTAGTAGTAAGGTTGGACTAGCAGAGAGGAGGTCTATTATTTCCATGCAAAGGTATCGACGCTAGTTCACCGCGCCGAGCTGAAAGATTAGCAGATACATCGTAACGATTAACCCGGGGATCTCAAACGACTGAACAAGAGGTATGCCCGATTTCATCATCGTTGCTAACTGGCGTGTGAACACGGCAATATCCTGAGGCTTAATCTTTTGCTTCCTGGGTCCGAATAGATCCTTTGACTTGCGTTTAACCTTGGTCGGCGCAACTCCCTGTTTACGCAGCTGTGTCTTTACTAGTGCTTGGCTACTACCCTGGGTTTCGCCTTTGGTCTTGTTACCGGTTTTGTCGGTACCTTGCCAAAGGTAGGTGGTTTGTAGTGCTTCAGTAGCCATAGGGGGCCTCGCCAGATCATCTAGTCGTTAGATTGCGCTGACTATAACACGGCAGCGTAGAATTATTTATTTAAGTCAGTCTGTTAGCCTCTCCAAGGCTGGTCAGTCCCTGTGCAATTTTGAGTAGTGCGGCTTGTCGAAGATCGAATAATCCGTGCTTTCTCATGTGTTTCCGGCACCGCTGTGTTCTTTCTCCTTCCATGATTATTCGAGATAGTCTCTGGGAGACAGGAACTACTTCTTAAAAGCCGATTCTTCCTCGAAATCCATCACTACAGTCGCTACAGCCTTTGCGCGGAATAGACTTGATTTTGGGCGCGATTCAGCAATCAGCCCCAGCTCTGCGAGCCCCTTTTGGGGTATTTCGGGAGGTCTTTACAGCGTTCACAGAGCCTTCGCGCAAGCCTCTGCGCCACAATGGGGCTAATAGTGCTAGCTAGGTTACAGAGAGGAATGCCGATATTACGTAGTCTTGTGAGGCTCGCTGCGGCGCTTAGCGTGTGGTAAGTACTAGATGGCCGGTTTGTGCTGCACGTAACACGATCTCTCCTAACATAATAATGTCCAGATCTTGGCGGAGAATCGCGCGCAGTGGGCCGGAGAATGAGGTCCCCGTCTTAGCGCTCTGAGAATGCCGCGCGATTAGAGTAGTTTTGGTAAGCAGGAAGTGCCACCGCAGCCAGAATGCCGATAATCGCAACAACGATCATCAGTTCGATCAAAGTAAAACCATTTTGTACTTTCTTCATTTTTTATCTCCATCTATAGTAGTTGCATGATATTAAGCAACTGATTTATATGTATTTTTTTAACATCGATTTAGCTGAGAAGATGCAGCTACTTGATAAAATCGCTGATGTAGTTTATGTTTACGCGGTTCTTAAATCAGGCCAATTTATAAGATGATCTACGCTAGGGTTGATAGCCAGTAGCATAAGTTGCAGAATATTTACCTTAAAAGATAAGCAGGCCTGAAACACGAGTTTCACCTTCTGCTGAGGAAATGAACGATGAATAATTCGGTGAAAATAATTTTGGCATTGACGAGTCTTGCACTAAGTCAGATTGGTATGGCTCAGGACAAAACTGTGAATGACGGCGTTTTTACTGCAGCACAGGCCGAGACTGGCAAGAGTGTATACGATAACAGCTGTAAGACATGTCATGATATGCGCTTCTATCGCGATATCCTGAAGTCTTATAACAATCAGCCCGTGCTTTGGTTATGGGAGTCAATCTTAGGAACGATGCCAGCCGACAATCCTGGTTCATTGATGCTCGAAGAGTATACAGACGTAATTGCCTATATTTTGTCTGAGAACGGGTTCCCAGCAGGTGAAGCTAAGCTGGATCCAGATAACGGTATGGACGCCATTAAGGTGTTGAGTCCCTGATTTTAGGTAGACCGAACAGTAGACTAAAAAAAAGCCGAACTTAGTCCGGCTTTTTTTTGCAACTCTTTTTGACTTTCAACTTTTACTGGTTATTTAGATCGCCACTAGTCTGCGCAGCCTTCTAAGATTTTTCTAATTTCGTTCTTATCCCGGGTCTCTATATCAAGATCATAGTTGTCTGCAATCGCTTGCCAGAGGCCTGCATACTCACACTGAAATTCTTTGCGCGGTAGGTAGCGATCGGGCCCTCGTTCGCGTTTCTTCCTAATCTCTCGCTTCTCAACCAACATCATGTTGAGCGGATCATTTGCAAATTGCATTTTCTTTTGTTGCGGCCAGCGATCGCCTCCGTGGGTGTGCGCGTACATGAGCGGGATGACATGATCTATATCCACCTGAACGGCCACCTTGAAAATCTTGCCGGTATATTCATCTAGCCACTCACCGGTACGAACTACACAGTTGCGCGGATTGGTGTATCGAGACTCAGTGCGATTGGTGAGAATTAACATTTCCTGCCGGGTTGATTGGCAATCATTGTCATAGTCGACTTCGAAGTCCCAATCATCAGTGTTAAAGAATTTCTCTCTGCCACGATGATCGGTCATGATGCTATCCCTACGATTTCTCCCAATGTTGAATGTGTCGGGAATTTCACATCCGCCCAGATGGCAGTGATAAGAGCGGCTGTAATAGTGCCCACCATTGAGGTCAAGATTTCCACCATGACTCGACGCTACAGGAGGAATTACCAGTAGTGAGATTGAGAGTAGATTTTTGTACAAGGCTTTGTATTGCATCGATTCTCCCTGATTTTTATCAGTTGGGACAACTTTGATTAGTTCTCGCGATGGTCATTATTCTATCAATAGTGAAAGGTCTATGGCCTGGCAGTTCTTAGTCAGTGCGCCTAATGAAATATAGTCTACGCCAGTTTCAGCGATAGATACCATTATATCCGCCTCTATGCCTCCTGAAGCCTCCAGTTTCAAGCGGCCGCCATTCAGCTTAACGGCCTTCAATATGTTGCTACATTCGAAATTGTCGAGCATGACGATATCGGCCTCTGCGGATATGGCTAGTTCCAGCTCATTTAGATTCTGCACCTCTATCTCAACAGATTTGTTGGGGTAGAGAGCTTTAGCTTTAGATACAGCTGCATCGATACCACCGCAGGCGGCGATGTGGTTTTCCTTGATCAGGAAGGCGTCAAATAATCCCATGCGGTGATTGAAACAACCCCCAATACGAACTGCGTATTTCTGTGCTGAGCGCAGACTCGGTAGGGTTTTTCTTGTGTCGAGCAATTTTACCGTTGTGTGTCTTACCAGAGATGCATAGTGCTGGCTCATGGTGGAGACGGCGGAAAGTGTTTGTAGAAAATTTAAGACGGTTCGCTCAGCAGTTAGAATGCTGCGTGCCGAACCAGCAATTTGGACGAGTGTCTGACCGGGGTAAAGCTCAGCTCCCTCTTCGATGTTCCAGTTTACTGTGAGCGAACTATCGACCTGTTGAAATATTTCGTCTGCCCAAGGTCGTCCGCAAAAAATCCCGTTATCTTTGCTTATTAGTTTTACCGAGATTGTTTTATCGATTGGGATGAGCTCTGCGGTGATGTCGCCCGTGCCAACATCTTCTTGCAGGCAAAAGGTGACGAGCTTAGCTATATCGAAGGGGATAGTAGGGGGCATGCTTTCTCAAGACTCCGGATAATATCGAAGTGTCAGTTCGTCGCCGCGCTGACTGAATTCTACCTGACGCAATGCGCTCATGCCGAGCAGGATCGTATCGCCAACCATGCTTGTAGTGATGCTTGCTTTGACATCCTTTAGAACTATGTTGCCAAGAGTTAATTCGGCTACTTGAGTTGAATAGACAGTGACCACACCATTTGCCGTCGATGCTCGCGATGTATTTCCGCGTTGCAGGCCAGCGGTTAAGGCAATTAACTCGGGTATTGCAACGTCGGTGGCCCCCGTGTCCAATAGAAAGAGAACCGGCACATTGTTCACGGTACCGTTTGCCACGTAATGCCCTTGCCTATTTTGCCGGAGAACGACTTCTCGTATCCCTGAATTTAACTCCATCGAGTGCGGGTTCTGATTCGGGTTTGCCTGCTGTTGTATTTGATCTTCAAAGAAGAAAGTTAGCGCGCCTAGCCCAAGCACGAAGCTGAAGACTAGCATGCCCTGGCCAATGCGTTTGCCCGGTGGAGTTTTGTTTTCTGTCGTTGGTGAAGACACTTTGAAGATTATGTCTTATCCCACTTGGAATAGGAAGTTGTGCACTCAATCACGTTTTTGAAAAATATTGATGAGGTAAACGATTGAATTTGTTTCAAATAGCCATTAATTCTCCGGTCTGTGAGCAGTGTTATGCTTTGCGCGAGGGCTGGGTGATATAAGAAATCTCGAAACTCCCATAAACAGAGTGTTTAGCTCGATAAATCATGTCCATAGTCTCGATGGTAAACCAAGCTACTAAACTACAATCTGCGGGTACGGCGCAGATTGAGTAAGCTGGCTGGACATTAAAACAGCGACTGCGGAAGCATATGAATCTATTGAGCGGTAGGTTCTTCGATGAGGCTGATAACTTCGTTTTTGAGGCAGGGCAAAAAGGTCAATTCGCAGCCGGTAGCGACTACCTGAGTGTGGTGCGAGAAATTCGCACTAAACAAGTCTTGTTCGAAGAAACTTCCCCTGATGCCGCAGCGAACAATATGAAGCGCGGCAATTCGCAGATTGACTACTCTATAGCTACGTCGCGACAGGGTTCAGACTCGTCGCTTGTAAGGTCACCATATTTGAACTCAAGTCGTAGATTTTCGCCCCCGCACAGTCAGCTAAGCGCCTTCTCGCTTAACGAGTCAGGGTTCATCCGCCTACTTCGTTAAGCAAGTTAACATTTTGT
>JAPKAI010000188.1 GCA_028825335.1 Gammaproteobacteria bacterium
CTAAGGAATAGCAACATGATCTCTACTGAATTGAATTCTTTTCGAACAGAAGTTCGTGATTTTCTCGCTAACAATCTAACTCCGGAAATGCGTAAGGCGGCGGCTTTGGGCTTCGGAATACCTAAAGCGATAGGGCAGGAGTGGCACAAAGCCCTTTTCGATCAGAACTGGATTGCCCCAAGCTGGCCGAAAGAATACGGTGGTACCGATTGGAGCTTGATGCAGCAACATATTTTTAATGAAGAGAATGCGCTGGCCGGCGCGCCAATGATCATGCCTTTTAGTATCAGTATGGTGGGGCCGGTTATTTATACTTTTGGCACGGATGAGCAAAAGAAACAGCACCTTCCAGGCATTATGGACGGCAGTTTATGGTGGTGTCAGGGATACTCCGAGCCTGGCAGTGGGTCCGATCTCGCGTCACTAAAAACCAGCGCAGTGCGAGATGGCGATAACTACGTAGTGAATGGCCAGAAAATCTGGACCACCAATGCCCACAAGGCTGATTGGATTTTCGCGTTGGTTCGGACGGATAAAGAATGCAAGCCGCAGCAAGGCATCTCGTTTTTATTAATCGATATGAATTCTCCGGGCATCGAAGTCAAACCCATTGTCTCTATTGACGGATTGCACCATTTAAACGAGGTGTACTTCACCGATGTCCAGGTACCTGTCGGCAATCGCATCGGCGAGGAAAACAAAGGCTGGACTTACGCCAAGTTCCTATTAGGCCATGAGCGCGCGGGCATCGCCGGTGTTGCCAGCTCAAGAAGAGCCATAGAAGCGCTGCGAGAAATCTCCCACCAGGAACCTGATAATACTGGCCAAACATTGGCGCAAGATGATGTTTTTATTCGCCAGATCAACCAGGCTGAAATCAAACTCGAGGCGCTCGCTGGCATCGAATCAAAGATATTAAGCGCAATGTCCGGTGGTAAAACTGTCGGCGCCGAGGCGTCGGCGTTAAAAATTCTTGGCTCTGAGCTTCAGCAGATGCTAGAAGAGATCAGAGTGAAAGCCGTCGCATATTACGCGATGCCTTTCGATATTTATCAGATTCGCGGCGAAAGTGATGATACGTGCATCGGACCCGAGTATTCGGTGACTGCCGTTAGCGATCACAACTTCGGACGTGCTTCGACAATTTACGGCGGTTCTAACGAGATTCAGCGTAATGTCATTGCCAAGGGAGTACTCAGGTTGTAGCCAGCAAATTCTCTAGAAATAACCTGCTAGTTCAGTGTCCGTTTGTAAAGATCAAACAGAATGTCCCAGACTCTGTTGGCTGCGGGTTCGTCATAGGACGGTCGCTGCTTAAAACAGAAGCCGTGTTCAGTGCCTGGATGAGTTTCCAACGTATAGGTTACATTGTTTGCATCCAGTGCCGCTGTAAGGTCGGGAATCACGAAGTCTTCGACGTAGGAATCGTGCTCAGCAAACCCAAGGTAGAGTTCTGCGTTGATCTTGTTAGCAAGCAGGTGCGGTGAGTCTGGCTTGTCAGTGACAATTCTTACGCCGTAAAGCGACGCAGCTGCTTTGATATCAGAGGGGAAGCTGCCAGCGGCTGCAACGACGAATTGTCCGCTCATGCAGTAACCGACACACCCGATTTTGTCGGTAATAAAGTCGCTGGACCTGCAATAGTCCACAAGGCCTTCAGTATCACGAATAATCAGCTGGTTGGTGAGCGTTGAGCCCATCGCAAACATTTTTTGAAGCTCTTCCTCACCTTTAGAAAGATCAAATCGAACCTTGCCTTCGCGGTAATAAAGATCAGGCAAAATAGCGACATATCCCTGTTCCGCTATATGCCTGCACATATCCCTCAGCTCTTCGCGAATGCCGGGTACATCCATGTAAAAAAGTACTGCGGGAAGTGCGTCTCCCTCTGGGTGGCAGACAAAACAGTCCATCGAGCCATCGGGTGTTTTGACGTTGACCTGAAATTCATTCATTTATTTTGTGTCCTAGAAGCGTGAGAGAAGAGTATGCC